>JAPLDV010000860.1 GCA_026391235.1 Bacteroidia bacterium
CTTTTTCAGGGAGGGGTTGGGGTGGGTACTTAAAGACCGGTTACATTAGAGATTCGAGGACCAGTTTTGAATTTTGAAATTACAGATTCACGTAAAGACGCATAATTGCGTCTTCCATGAGCTGAGGGTTCAGCAGATGTTCGATTCCCTGAATCTTGTACTTCAAAATTCAAAACTGGTCTTCGAATCTCTAAATTTAAACTTCTCCTTCAGAAAGCCAATATCGTTCTGAATCCAGATCATTGTTCTTATGCCTTGCCTGTCAATAGGTTAATTCCTTAGGTTGACGGCTATGGGGTGGACCCTCCGAATAAAAGGCCTTGGGATTGAATTGTTTGATCAGCTCGTCAGCAGGGACCTTGCTAGACAGATAATTATCGGTCTCTACAGGCTAATAGTTACCACTTTCCCTTTACCCCCTGCCAGCCATATAATCCCTTTCCCCGGAACAACATCCATCGCATGAAACCCATCTATACTGATCTCTTTCCAGTTTTTCCCGGAATCGGATGACATCCAGACTCCCGGGGGACCGCAGACAACAAGGGTTTCTTGATCGATCCAGCGGATGCACTCCATAAACGGAACCAGGGCAGCACCGGTTGGCAGGGTCCAGGTTTGACCATTATCCCCTGATAGAGCAATATTGGATCCGGCGATGGTCATTTTCTGATAATGTCCGCCAGCGGCGGCAACATTCTTACCAGAGCCATGTGCAACCGAAAAAGCGCCTGCGGCAGGATCGCCCTGCAAGAAAGTGAGGGATGCCACTTCCCAGGTGCGGCCGTAGTCGGCTGATCTGAAAACCCGGGCAACGGAGCCTCCGGTAGCCAAATAGCAGGATCCATCAGAGGCGGCATCCAGACTGGTACCACTCGCTGCAAAAGCGTATTCCCCGGCTATGAGATCAGGAATTTGCTGAGGCTTCTTTCGCAACCATGTCCGGCCGCCATCCAGTGATTCCAACAGATACGGCTTTTCATCAATCGGATCGCTGATCAGCAGGCCATGGTTTTCATCGAAGAAATCCATTCCATCGAAAAAACCCTTTTCATCGGTATTCTGATAAGCCAGCACCCAGGATTTCCCTCCGTTTTCGGTCCGGTAGATAGCAGAAGCCTTACCCGGACCTGCGCTCATCAGCAAAGCCACATCAGCCGAAAAGCCATGCACATCACGGAAATCTAAAGTCCGACCGCCGGGAATGGTATCGTAAAACCAGGTTTTACCGCCATCATGGGTTACCGAGAACTCACCTTGGGTGCCTGATATCCAGATGACCTTCTTCGAAACCACATCGAGTCCGCGAATCGAGCCGGTCATGCCGGTTTGGTGGTCGGTGAATCCGGGCTGGGCGGGGAGCGACAGAGAGACGGAAAACAGGAAGGCGAAGAGAGCACTCATCATGGATAGCTTTTGCATTGGATTAATTGATTACGTCGTTGAACTCCCGCAAGGATTCGATTTGTCATCATCAGGATCAAAAGAAATTGGACTAAAGTCCGGTTAACTAACTCACATTCAATCCACTAGCTAAAGTTAGTGGTAATTTATTTTTGGGCACGCAGCTAATAAACCTCGGGACCTCACATCCTCACGTCCTCACGTTCTTTACGTTATGGACGCAATTATGCGTCCCTACTCCCTCACGCCCTTAACGGGCGACCACTGGTCGCCCCTACGTCCGGCTCTGTATGTGGATTTCGAGTATCTGTATAGCCGCTGTCGGGATGCTGGTGCCCGGTCCACATATCCCGCCCACCCCCAGGTCAGCCAGATATTGATAATCCTGTGGAGGAAGTACACCTACCACGATTACCATGATATCATCGCGGCCCAGTTTTTTCAGCTCTTCGATGACCTGAGGAACAAGAGTTTTATGCCCGGCAGCCAGACTGGATACTCCCAGTATATGAACATCGTTGTCGACTGCATCTTTGGCTGCTTCGGCAGGAGTCTGGAACAGGGGACCCATATCCACATCGAAACCAATATCGGCATAACCGGTGGAAACCACTTTTGCACCCCGGTCGTGACCATCCTGGCCCATTTTTGCAACCATGATTCTTGGGCGCCGGCCTTCAATGGCTGCAAACTTATCGGCCAGGTCGCGTGCTTTTTGAAAATCTTCGTTTCCCATGTATTCCGATGAATAAACTCCTGATATCGAACGAATCACAACTTTATATCTCCCAACAATTTTCTCACAAGCATACGAAATTTCGCCCAAAGATGCACGTTTTTTCGCAGCATCCACCGCCAGCTCCAACAGGTTGCCTTCTCCGGTTTCAACACAACGGGTGATGGCTTCCAGGGAAGCCTGGCATTCGGCCTCGTTTCTTTCGGCACGCAGTTTCTTTAACCGTTCAATCTGCGACTGCCGGACTTTGGTATTATCAACGTTGAGTGTTTCGATCGGATCTTCCTTATCCAGGCGAAATTTATTTACTCCTAGAATGGTATCCCGGTCACTGTCGATGCGTGCCTGTTTCCGCGCTGCGGCCTCTTCAATGCGCATTTTCGGGATACCTGTTTCAACGGCTTTCGACATACCGCCCAGCTCTTCAACCTCTTCGATCAGTTTCCATGCCTTTTGCGCAAGCTCATGGGTGAGCGACTCCACATAATACGAACCGGCCCATGGATCGACCGAACGGCAGATTCCTGTTTCTTCCTGAATGTAAATCTGGGTGTTCCGGGCTATCCGTGCCGAGAAATCTGTTGGCAGGGCGATAGCCTCATCGAGCGCATTTGTGTGCAGGCTCTGGGTATGGCCAAGTGCTGCTGCCATGGCCTCCACGCAGGTTCGGGTGACATTGTTGTAAGGATCCTGCTCCGTGAGGCTCCAGCCCGAGGTCTGGGAATGAGTGCGCAAGGCAAGAGATTTCGGGTTCTTCGGGTTGAACTGTTTAACCAGTTTGGCCCACAGCATGCGGGCGGCCCTCATCTTGGCAATCTCCATAAAATGGTTGATTCCGATGCCCCAGAAAAATGAGAGCCTTGGTGCAAAAGCATCGATATCGAGTCCGGATTTCACCCCGGTTCGCAAATATTCGAGTCCATCGGCCAAAGTATAGGCCAGCTCAATATCTGCAGTACCTCCAGCCTCCTGGATATGGTATCCCGATATACTGATCGAATTGAACTTCGGCATATGCTTCGAAGTATATCCGAAGATATCGGCGATGATCTTCATGCTGAATGCGGGCGGATAGATATAGGTATTGCGCACCATGAATTCCTTCAGGATATCATTCTGGATAGTTCCCTGTAGTTCTTCAAGTTTTGCGCCCTGCTCCAGGGCGGCTACAATATAGAACGCCATGATTGGCAGAACGGCGCCGTTCATCGTCATCGAAACCGACATCTTATTCAACGGTATCGAATCAAACAGCACCTTCATATCAAGAATTGAATCGATTGCCACGCCGGCTTTCCCGACATCGCCCTCCACGCGGGGATGATCCGAGTCATAGCCGCGGTGGGTTGCGAGGTCGTAATTCAGATGCTCCATGTTTGCCAGATCCTCAGCACTATATATTGGCTTTACCGGAATCTGTTCCTGGGTCATCCAGGGTATCGTAAAATCGGGTCTCATAGCTCGTATTTCTTAAAGATGAGAGTGTTAAATGCCTTCAATGTTTCTGGCACATTGCTTCTGACGTGAATAAAATGGGATATCCCTGCAGATTTCAGCTGATCGGTGAGCTCCTTCGGATATCCTGCAATGACAGGTATGGCCTGTGTGCCCAAAGCCAGGGCAAACGGAACGCCCAGCGTGGCATATTCATCATCCGAGGAGCAGAGAACAACGATATCGGCATAAGCTTTGATGGCAACTTCGACCCCAGCCTCTACCGTTTCAAATCCGGGATTGTCGATCACCGTGTAACCGGCACATCCGAAGAAATTGCAGGCAAAAGTGGCGCGGGCCTTACGCATGGCCAGGTTTCCGATGGTAAGAAGAAAGACGACCGGATTTTTACCCGATCGTTCGGTTTCAAAGCGGATGGCTTCAAATTCTTCCGCTGCTCGATATAAATTCAATGGTTGTGCTTCGGCCAGATCGGTGTCCATTACTTTCGAACGCACCCGCCGGGAATCCACTTTGGTCAGCATCTCTTCTGCCGGGTTGGGATACTGGTTGGTTCCGAGCAGTACCTCCTTCCGTTGTGTGATATTCCGGTCACGCTCAATGGCAGCGGTTACTATGGCATCCTGGATGATTCCTTCATAAAATGCATTTGAATATCCACCTGCCTCTTCAATTTCCTGAAAAAGTTTCCAGGCAACTTCAGCTATCGAAGAAGTCAGGGATTCAATATAATACGACCCTGCAGCGGGGTCAGCAACTTTATCAAAATGAGACTCTTCCTTTAGGAGGATCTGCTGATTCCGGGCGATGCGCTCCGCAAATTCGGTGGGTTCCTCATACGGGTAATCAAAAGGGAGAACGGTCATTGAATCAACTCCGGCCATGGCGGCTGACATAGCTTCAGTGGTATTTCTCAGCAGGTTGACATACGGATCATATACCGTCTGGTTCCAGCGGGAGGTCTCGGCATGGATATACATTGGCGGTGCATGTCCTTTCTCAATATCATACCCTTCAAGCATCCGGGTCCAGAGCATCCGGGCCGCCCGAAATTTGGCGATCTCCATGAAATAGTTCGAGCCGATGGCAAAATGGAAAGATATTTTCGAAGCTATAAGTTCAGCGGGGACCAAAAATTCGGTTAATGCTGCCATATATTCATTGGCCTGGGCCAGACTAAAAGCCAATTCCTGAGCAATTGTGGATCCGGCCTGATGAAAATTCCGGCCGTGCACGCCGATAATCTTCAGCCCGGGGAACCGTGCAGACTGCTCCATCCAGTCGGAAATGTCAGCAAACTCCTCGTTCTCATCGAATTCAAATGAGCCGTACAATCTGAATTCCCCGAGCAGATCATATTGGCATGAACCATGAACGTTTTCCGGATCGAGCTTTCCGCTATCGGCCATTTCATTGAGCACCTCCAGTATCTGATTCGGCTGGAATCCATCAAAACAGAATTCTGCCTCCTCGAGAGGCAGATCCCTCAGAAATTCACGAACCTCCTCAACGGTATGCGGTTCATCCATTTTAAACCCGATCGACTCCACCCCTCGGGACAATAAGAAGAGAGCTTTATTCTTATCCTGATCAAAATCCATGATCTCGATATCCTGCCGGATCAGCCAGGCATTGGCTTTGCCTCCGGTGGATTTGATAAATCCGAACTCCATCGGATTGAACTCACTGTTTTTCAGTTTATCCAGATCTTCTAAACGGTAATAGGGCCGTACCGGTATACCTTCCGGACTCATCCAGATCAATTTTTTAGCGTAATCGGCTCCCTTAAGGTCTTTGAGGATTGCTTGCTCCCATTCCGGGGTGGAGATGGACGGAAACTCAGTAAAAAGTTTCCCTGTTTTATCATC
>JAPLDV010000414.1 GCA_026391235.1 Bacteroidia bacterium
CATGCCTGCATCTGCAGAAATCTCTGAATTTTTTAAAAGCCGGACCTGATCGCCTTTTACTACGATCGGGCGGAAAGCCTTGAACCCTGGCTCCCCGATCACTTCAGTTGTGGTAAACAGGAAGTTTCCCTTCCAGAATCGCTTGATGGCCACCGTGCCATCGGGCTGGGCATCCACCGAAAGCAGCATCCCCGGTTTGCTGTCTGTTTGCAGCACCCAGCTGACCAGGATCAGGGTGTGACCATACGGATCAGCAAAAACAACGCCGGGACGAAGGGCCTCACGGGTAAGCTGAACCGGATAATAATCTGAGTTTTCATCCTTCAAGGCGGTTCGGGCGGTACCCGAATGGATGCCATCCATCACCCTCCGCAAAAAGGAATTGAATGCTAATACCGGATGGGTTTTCGAGCTTCCCGACTCATTGGTGATCCACCGGCCGGTTTGCGGAGCCTTACCCAGATAACCGCGGTCACACTCGTGGTAACCGAATGGCAACCCAAGTTTCCAGGCAAAATAGGCCCTCATGTAAAACGGATTATCAGCACAGTCGGGCTCCATGATTACCCTGATTTTCCCGGCAGGGACATCCTCGCCCAGTCCCAGATGGTTATACAGGAAATTCCGGTCCGCATTCTGCATCACCTGGTCCAGTGCAGGCCAGGAAGAGCGTTCGTCGGCCTCATAAAACAATGCGTTTATCCAGGCCGAATAGAGCGCTTCGGTTTCACTCCCCCACCCTTGTTCGGTTTTCCAGATCACTCCGGAAGATTGCAATGACGACTTTTTAGCTGAAATGGCAAATTCCAGCCTGGCCACCGTCTTTTTATTCTCTGTTAAGGTAACCTGATATTTGCCCTCCGCACCGGCCTCAAATTCATCGATCCTCCAGAAAGGCAGCCCATCTCCATTCCGGTTTTTCCCTGATTTGACGGTACCTGATGAGCCTGTGACTTCAATCCGGCCTTTCCGGATGTTCTTGTCTCCGGTTGCCAAAACCCGGAATGCTTGTCCTGGCTCCGGAATCTTTGGCGACACCAGTAACGCATATACAGTCTTCGATACTTCAACCGCATCAGATTCACCGGTGGAATCAGCCTTGACCTCAGAGCCGGTTCCGGCAATCTTTCGGGCTGACCGGTCGCCGCAGGATTGCATTCCAAGCAGAACAAAGGATGCTCCTGCTGTCAGCAGCAGCAAACCTGCTCCCTATATGATGGTTCTTCCACCCATATTCAGTTCAAAACACAATTGAATTCTTTTTTCTCCGCGTTCTCTGCGAAAATCTTTGCGTACTCTGCGGTAATGAAGAGTTAACCGCTGAGTACGCAAAGGTCGCGCAAAGTCCGCAAAGGTCGTTAAATAATCAGAAAGTTGAAGATAATCGTAAAGGAAACGCGTGACGATAGCGGGTTTAGAAATCCGTCGCTTTCCTCCATATCTTTATACAAAATCCAACCGAATGAATAAATTTCTCCCTTTGGTTATTACAGCCATACTGATTTTCTGCAACCCGGTTAAGGCTCAAAGAACCATCAGGATACATGAAAAATCCGATGAAAAGGTTACGTATTCACAGATCTTTAAATCCGCAAAACTGGTAAAGCTGGAAACCAGGCCGGAGTGCCTGATCGGAGGTAAATCATCTGTCAGGGTTGATAAAGACCAATTAACAGCGATGGCTAAGGCAGCTTCGGAGGATGACAATCCGATACTGGTTTTTTATACCTACAAAGAATGATGCCGCCCCGGGTGTTGCCTAACGCTCGTGCCCAAATTTATTGCCCCCGGCTTCAGCCGGGGGATAATAATGATAATCAATGAATTAATGGACTTTAGTCCAATTTTTCTAACCCTTTGCCAAATGTCCTTTAGAATTTGGAAAGTCCATAAGGCTTTGTGGATCAACATAATTCCCCACATAAATGTAGGGGCAACGTATCGGGATCATCTTTCAGGGATCAATTAAAACACAGTCTCTGAATCCGGAGGCAACATAATTTTAACACCCAGGTATTTGCGGGGATTTCAGTATGATTATACAGCCTTTACAATCCGTATTCCGCTAAAATTATCTTATCCCCATCGATAAAAGGAATCATCTCTTCAATGAA
The DNA here is from genome assembly GCA_026391235.1 of Bacteroidia bacterium. Next base: position 2,115 of record JAPLDV010000414.1, read on the forward strand.
TTCCCCCTCTTCCGACGGTATCGATTCGAGGTCCTGACGAATGGTATCGATCCAGACGTATTCCTTTTCATCATTCTTCAAACGGCCCTCATCCATAGCGGTCTGGATCATCGAAATGGCTTTCTTGCAGCCGTTTACGGTGCTTTCAAGATAGGTGCGTCCGGCCACAATCTCTTTCGCGATCTCGATGACCGTATCCGGCGCCAGCACAAAGGCCTGGGGATCATGGAATATATCGGAATCCACATAGAGGCTTTTCAACATCCTGGCCGAGGCTTTTCCCTGTTTGGTGGCAGCATTCATCAGCCGGGTTTCATATTCGAGCTGCTCAAAGGAGACTGTCGGGGCCATGCCGGCCAGCAGCTTGATGTTCTGAACCGATTCATTGCTCCAAAGGTCGGCACAGGCGGCGGTGATATTGCCAACCGGACTGAAATGCGCGCAGGCGGCATTTTTTCCTTCCATCGAGATGGGAATCCCCGCAATGGCTTTCAGATAAGGTCCTTCATAACCACAATCCTTATTGGGCCCCCTTGCTCCCTGTTCATAAGCCACCAGCGACCGGGTCACTGTGGCTACCCGGGCGATTGCCGCAAAAACCTTGGGAATGAATTTCTTTTCGGCCAGAACCATGGCGGTATTGCCAAAAGCACAGGCAGTATCGCCCCCTGGGATCTTATCCAGCTTGTTGGCCAGAGTCACGATCTTCGACCAGATCATCTGCATATCCCTGACGCCCAGAACAGCCTGGGTAAAAATAAACTGGCGGATATCACACATCATCAGGGCATCGTCGGACAGTTCCTTGCCGCCAGTGGATTCAATCGACAGCAGATCTCCGCCGGCCAAAGCACCACGTTCAAAGAGTTCCATCATCGGATCCAGGTATTTTGAAGTCCGCTGCCGGGGCGGCCGGTCGAAATCGCGCAGATCATTGGGAGTCAGCCTGATCTCACTTTTCAGACCCTCCCGGGAATAAAAATCCTCACAGATATCATTCATCACCTTCACCAGTTCCACTCCGATATCCGGGGTGAGTGTCATTTCAACCACCGTTTCGAATTCCAGGATCAAACCTTCGCTATTCAGTTCAACCGCCCGTGTTAAGGCACCGGTCACGATATCAGAATAGTGGGTTCTTACCTCAGCCAGGTTGCTTTTCGATACCTCGACCGGCGGCAGGGTAAAATTAAGCTCCGGGTACACCAATCCGCCTCCGATCAGCAGCCCTCGTTTTGTTAATACCGGTTTAGGTGCAGTGCCGAATATCAGGTCATTTGGGTTCAAAATGGACAGTTCAGTAAAATTCATATATCGTTTATAATGGTTTAGCTAATCAGTTCAAGGAGAGTAGTTTGACCTAGTACTTCATTGGTCTTATCACGGATAGTCAGAAAAACCTTCCGGATTTTGCAGTTTGCTTCATCCTTGCAAAACTCACAGGGTTGGTACTGTTTTTCAGAGACGCAATAGAGCATGGCTATCGCTCCTTCAAAGTATCTCACTATATCATAGAGGGTTACTTCGTCCGGTTTTTTAATCAGATAAAAGCCCCCGTCTTTCCCGGGTTTGCTTCCCAGCACGCCCATCTTTTTCAAATCCAGCAGTATTACCTCCAGGAATCTCTGGGGTATCTTTTCCTGGGTAGCGATCCTGCTGCTTAAAATGGGCCCGTTCCCATATTCCTTAGCCAGATGGGCCAGTGCCACCATGGCATACCGGGTTTTCATTGCCAGCATCGGAAATAGTTTAATTTTTAATTCATTGACTATGCATTAATACCTACTTGATTTTTCCGCACAAATCTCACAACTGAATGAGCCTTTGTACTGACAAATCCAATCCAAAATTACAATATTTTCGACAATTGTTCATTCAATCGATTGACAATATGATTTTAATAGATTTAATATTGCCATTATGAAAATAACATTTTATCATTCAACCAAATTCATCCTCGGGATGATTCTATGCGTCTCTTTTGCATCTTGCAGTTCCGGCGGGGAAAAATCAGGGTCGGCCGATAGTGGCACCATCTCCATTTCCGGGGCATTTGCCTTGTACCCGATGACTGCCAAATGGGTTGAAGAGTTTCAGAAGCAATACCCGAAAATCCGGGTGGATGTTTCAGCCGGCGGTGCTGGCAAAGGTATGACCGATGCCCTGGCAAGAATGGTGGATCTGGGTATGTTCTCGCGGGAAGTATCAGAAGCCGAAGTTGCCAAGGGAGCCTGGAAGATTGCGGTAACCAAAGATGCGGTTTTATGCACCATCCATTCGGATAATCCCGCCCTGGCCCAATTGAAATCACGGGGAATGAAAAAAGCAGATTTTCAAAGGATTTTCCTCAGCGATACCACCCACAACTGGAATGAAATCTATCCTGAAGTATCTGCCGATATGCATGTATTTACCCGGTCGGATGCCTGCGGGGCAGCCGAAATCTGGGGCAAATATCTGGGTAAAAACCAGGAAAGCCTCAAGGGCATCGGGGTTTTTGGTGATCCGGGCATGGCGGATGCCGTAAAAAAAGACCGGCTCGGGATAGGGTTTAACAACGTTGGATATGCTTATGATGCCGCAACCCGTAATAAACTTGCAGGACTGGAGATTGTACCGATCGACATCAATGAAGACGGCCGGATCACTCCCGATGAGAATATATACGAAACACTCGACCAGGTAATGGCAGGAATAGCTGACGGCAGATACCCATCGCCTCCCGCCCGGCCGCTCTATTTCGTGGCCAACGGCAAGCCGGAGAAAAAAGAGGTGATCCTCTTTCTGAAATGGATCCTTACGGAGGGCCAGAAATTTGTCGGGGAAGCCGGATACGTTCAGCTCGCACCTGAGATGATTCAGGATCAGCAATCGAAATTATAGAATTGATTTCAGCGCCCAGCCCCCGATTCCCTGCATTTTGAGACCAAGCCGCCGAATAAAATCCGGATTCCATTTTACCTGGATGATGATCGCCCTGATCCTCATCCTGATACTACCATTTGCACTCGCGGTTGGACTGAGCTATAAATCGGGATTGCTGTTCCGTGAGGGTGGCGGATTTGGCATGCTCTTCAGCTCCGACTGGAGGCCCCAGGAAGGTCACTTTGGATTTATGCCCTTTATTGTGAGCAGCTTATGGGTGACTTTAATAGCCATATTGCTGGCCGGACCGATATGCGTTTTATCGGCAATCAACCTCACTTTTTATGCCCACAGGCATGTTAGCAAAGTGATGCAGATCGTGATCGATATCCTGGCCGGAATTCCATCGGTGGTTTATGGGGTTTGGGGTATCCTGGTGCTTGTACCGCTGGTTTCCCATAGAATCGGGCCCATGTTCGGGCACGAAAGCTCGGGGTACACATTGCTGACAGGCGGTTTGGTG
>JAPLDV010000634.1 GCA_026391235.1 Bacteroidia bacterium
CTGCCCACTGCCCACTGCCCACTGCCCACTGCCCACTGCCCACTGCCCACTGCCCACTGCCCACTGCCTACTGCCCACTGCCTACTGCCCACTGCCCACTGCCCACTGCCCACTGCCCACTGCCTACTGCCCACTGCCTACTGCCTACTGCCTACTGCCCACTGCCCACTGCCTACTGCTCATCACTCCTGATCTTAATGTAGTCAATCCCTACCATGTAACGGCCAACGGCTTTGGGTTGTTTGCCAACTATTTCAAACTGAATGGTATTGACGCCTTGCTTGAGGTGGTATTTCCCAAGTTTTGCAAATTCTGTCACCACCGGTTTTCCGGTTTGATCATGATAACCTTTGAAAACATTTTTTACAGGCTGGTCATTGATCATCATTTTAAAATCTCCGTAATCAATGGCTTTGGTGAAATTCAAGGAAAGGAAGTAGTCTCCTTCCTGGGCCATTTCAAATTCCGCCTTGAGCGATCCATTCTGGCCTCCGTCCATCCACCAGAGCTGGGCATTATTGCTCCATCCCCATTCGGTTGAGTTCTGGACTTCCCAATTCCCTGCCGAAAGGCTGATAATGCGCAGATGCTCACCCTGAAGGTAGCCGGCAACATCAGCCACCGGGGGGTAAAGGTTTTCTCGTTTTAAAGAAACCGGAATTTTAACCACTGCCGGATCCGGCTCCACCAGGCACTTGCCACCAGGTTTCATATACCAGTAAGAAACCACGGCATAGTTCATTTTGGTGGTTGCCCAATGCCAGAGTTCCATGTCAAATTTCAATTTTGTTGTAAACGGAACCGCATCGAGCATCCGGCGCCGCATATTTACCGTCATTCCCGTATGGAAATTGCCGGATCCATCAGGTTGTGCGATTAGAAAATGACTGAAGATTTCGGGCCTGCACCAGGCATATCCGATATAGTCTTCAGTACCGGTTCCGATGTGAGACGGCAGTTTTTCACCATCGACATAAACCTTTTCATCACCTTCGCCCCACCAGGCATCCGCCGTATTGAATATGGTAATGGCATCGCCGGCATATTGTCCCTGGCCTTCCAGTTTGACAAAATTAATATCCTCATGCTTGTCTTTAATGTGATCCCCTAAATAACCTTTCGTTTGAATACCATTGTATTCGTGCCATATAGCTCCAAAATGCATGGTGTTGCCGGTCCATTTATACTTGCCGGTTGTTACGCCGGCAATTTCCGCTGTTACTTTCTGATCACCATAATTGATAAGTTCGATAATAGCGGCTTTTCGGAACGGCATTGTCCAGTAGGCTTTCATAAGTCCGGTGCTGTCGGTTTGCGTATACCATGTTTGATAGGGCCTGATCTGGTAACCAGTTCCAAAGAAATCCCCAACCGGACTCCAAACGGTTTTCTCCCCGTCGAATGTAATGCTGAGGACTGTCGACCGCAAGGCCTGGGGTAGATTTTCGGCCTTGAGGCGGATGGCCATTGCATATATTGCCTGTTTTCCTTTCAATTCAATACTGATGTTTTTTCCGGGATCGATCACTGCATTATCAGCAATCTTATGCTGCTCCATTTCAGGACTATCCTGCAAGGAGTGATTGCCTTTCAACAGCTTGTTCTGCAGTTCACTGATCTGTGTTGCATTGGTTTTCAGATCATCCATGGTGAATGATTTTATCGAAGTTCCTGCAACGTATGTGCGGTAATTAATATTGTAATAAACTGATGGACTGTGTTTCTCGGGGTTCAGTGCAGGGCATTCATAAGTGATCTTTATCTGTTTTGAATACGGTATCGGCATGTACAGATTGTGGCCCCGCTGTGCATATACCGTTAATGGGGATACCGATGAACTCAAGGGTTCTCCAACCAGCTGGCCTCCGCTGATGATTTTCAATACCGGACCTTCGATTTCCGGAGTTGAATTTCCATCCAGATAAATCCTCAGTGTACCGGTATAGGCCTGTTCATTGCCAAAGGTCATCCAAAAACGAACCACCGCACCGGGTCCGGCGGCATCCATCATGACAAATTCGCGGCGGCCGCTGTTGGTTTCTTCCCTTACAAACCACGAAGCATCGGCATTGGCAAACCAGCCATCCTGATCGGGTGCAACGGTGCGCCTGTCGTAACTGCTGAATTGCTTGCATATAAACCCGGGATCAGGGTACTCGGTGAGAAGCCTTGGATTGGTCATATCAGTAATCAGCGTTCCAAAGGTTATGGTTTTCGGAGCCTGTGTACATTGGAATAATGTTGCGGCCAATAAGCAGATAAATGCAATTCGGATTTGTGTTTTCATTTTATTCTGGTTTAGAACGCATAAATTTATAAAAAAACCTGTAAACCATGAAACCATTCAATCGCAGCATCTTTTCTCTGCGGATCTTTCCGAATTTCTTTGCGCTCTCTGCGGTAAAAAAAGATCTAACCGCAGAGAACCGCAGAGTTTTTTTTCGTTTTTCATGCGTTTCGTCATACCTCATGATTTCCCGATGATTTAATTTCGTTGCTTAGAACAACTTAATTATCTATCGGATATGGCAACAATCAAAAAAGAGGCAGCCCTTGAATATCATTCGAAAGGCCGGCCAGGAAAAATCGAAGTAGTACCAACGGTTCCCTACAGTACTCAGTATGACCTTGCACTGGCTTATACTCCCGGTGTGGCATTTCCATGTAAAGAAATTGAAGCTAACCTGGAAGATGCCTATCTGTATACAGCCAAAGGCAACCTGGTTGCGGTAGTCAGCAACGGAACCGCTGTTCTGGGGTTGGGAGATATCGGCGCGCTTGCAGGTAAGCCCGTCATGGAAGGAAAAGGATTGCTGTTTAAGATTTTTGCCGATGTAGATGTATTTGATATCGAGGTGGATGAGAAAGATCCCGAGAAACTGATTCAGGTGGTTAAGGCGATTTCTCCCACGTTTGGCGGTATCAATCTGGAAGATATCAAGGCTCCGGAATGTTTTGAAATTGAGCAACGGTTGATCAAAGAACTCAATATTCCGGTTTTTCACGATGATCAGCACGGAACGGCCATTATTTCTGCTGCAGGTTTGATGAATGCGCTTTTGATTAACGGGAAAAAGATTGAAGATGTTAAAGTTGTGGTTAACGGCGCCGGTGCAGCCGCTGTTTCTTGTATCAAGCTTTACCTGACGATCGGCGTTAAGAAAGAAAATGTCGTTATGATAGACAGTAAAGGTGTACTCAATCGCAAACGCACGGACCTGAATTCATCGAAATTGCAGTTTGTTACTGATCGTGATGTTAATTCGTTGGCCGAGGCATTTGTTGGTGCAGATGTTTTCCTTGGATTATCGGTGGCCAATGTCGTTAATAAGGAAATGCTAAGGTCGATGGCGAAAGATCCTATCGTTTTCGCCATGGCTAATCCAAATCCGGAGATTCCGTATGAAGAGGCCATTGAAAGCAGGGAAGATATCATCTTTGCCACCGGCCGGTCGGATTACCCCAACCAAATCAATAATGTCCTCGGATTTCCTTTTATATTCCGCGGGGCATTGGATGTGAGGGCCTCAACGATCAACGAGGATATGAAAATAGCCGCAGCGATGGCACTGGCAAAACTTGCCAAGGAGGATGTTCCGGAAATGGTTAACCTGGCTTATAATATGCAGAATATCAAGTTCGGGAAGGAATACATCATTCCAAAACCGCTCGATCCCCGCCTGATCACCACGGTTGCACCGGCAGTTGCCCAGGCAGCCATGGATTCAGGGGTTGCCCGTAAACCTATCGCTGACATGAATACATACGTTTTGGAATTGCAAAAACGGATGGGGCTGGATAATATGCTGATCCGTTTTATCACCGATAGGGCTAAAAGCGATCCGAAAAGGGTGGTATTCGGACAAGCTGACAACCTTAAAGTCCTCAAGGCGGTTCAAGCCGTTAAACACGATGGAATTGCCAAACCCATCCTTCTGGGAAATATTTCTAAAATCAGAAAAATTATCAGTGAAATGGACCTCGATCTGGCAGATATACAGATCATTGATCCAAGATCCGATGATGAAGCTGACCGGGTGGATATGTTTGCCGGGGAGTTTGTCACTAACCGCAAACGTAAAGGTATAACCTTTGATGAAGCGCGGGAATTGATGCAAAACCAATCCTATTTTGGTTCCATGATGGTTAACCTGGGTATCGCTGATGCATTTCTGTCGGGTACCAGCTCAAAATATGCCTATACCATTAAACCTGCCATTGAGTGCGTTGGCGTCAGGCCCGTTCTGGATCATATCGCAGGAATGTATATTTTAATGACCAAGAAAGGCCCATTCTTTTTTGCCGATACCACTGTTAATAAAGAACCTGATGTTCAGGCTCTTGTGGATACAACACTCCTCGCGGCCGAGCAAATCAGGAAATTCAATGTTGAACCGAAAATTGCCATGGTTTCCTATTCAAATTTCGGTACCCAAAGGAAAGGCTCCCCGGCTACCGTTGCTGCTGCAGTGAAAATATTGCATGAAAAGTATCCAAATCTGATTGTCGACGGTGAGATGCAGGCAAACTTTGCCCTCAACAAGGAAATTAGAATGAAGAAATTCCCATTCTCCAAATTGGCCGGACATGACGTCAACACACTGATCTTCCCGAATCTGGACTCAGGTAACATTGCTTACAAAATGATGCAGGAAATCGGCGGCGCCGAAGTTATCGGGCCAATCGTGATGGGCATGAACAAACCGGTTCATATACTCCAGATGGAGAGTTCCGTAAGGGAAATCATTTATATGGCTTCGATTGCGGTTATTGATGCTCAATGCAGCAGCGATCCACGGTGCGCCAGCAAGTTTGCCTACATTTTATAGGCATTTACATCCACCTTTTGCGCCTGAAGAAGAAATAGGAACCAAAACCGATTACAGCCATAAACCCAAGAAGGATAAAGTATCCGTATTTCCATGACAGTTCCGGCATATTCTTAAAATTCATGCCATAGATTCCGGCAATGAATGTTACCGGTATAAAAATGGTGGAAACTACCGTGAGAAGTTGAATTACTTTATTCATCCCCATATTTAATTGGGTCAGATATAACTCGCGGATCGAGGCCAGGTTATCGCGAATCTGATCTAACTGACTCATAATCTGATTGATATGATCGAATATGTCCTGATAATAGGGCAGGTCATCCGGACTGATTAAATGATCAGGTTCCTTAATCAGTTTAATTAATCCTTCACGCAAGGGCATGACCTGGTGACGAAAATAGATCTGAAATTTCCTGATCTGATGGAGAGTCTGGGTGGGATCGAAACTCGACTTTCCTTCCATGCTTAATTCGATATCCTCAATCTGCAGTTCCAGTTCTTCGCATATCTCCAGGTATTCATCTACCATAAGGTCCAATAATGAATAGAAAGTAAAATCCGGACCGTGAGTTCTGATTTTAGAGCCTGCAACCTCCAAGCGGGTATAAACCGGATGGAATAGATCAGATTTTTTTTCAGCAAATGAAACTATGACATCGGGCTGCAAAACGAGACTTATTTGCTCAGAGGACCAGGTGAGAGAAACTCCGTTCCAATGAATATTCTTCAGAATGAAAAAGGCCCAATGATTGCCCGTATCAGTTTTGGCATTCTGATCAGTATTGAGAATATCCTCCAATACAAGAGAATTTACCTGCAGCTTTTTGAAAACAGGGTCGAGAACCTTAAGGTCTGACAGACCGGTAATCTCCAACCAGGTTGTACGGGGACTATCTGCACTAAAATCGCTGGTTTTAGCCGATAAGTCAGGGTCCTGGATCCACGATTCAGCATCATAACGGTGGCATTTGATTGCTTCCTGAACTGGGAACTTGGAGCCAATATGAACGAGAGAGCCCGGTGGCAGGCCTTTTTTTTGCGACCGGCGCATCGTTGTGTCTTTTGATCTTTTCATGTTGATCGAATTGGGTAACTTTGATGCAAGCTAACAAACAAAACAATGAAAATAAAAACCGATTTAACCCGGATGGAATCAGGGTGGGGAGAAAACCATATCAATAAATCAGTCGATGGCAATCCTTTAAAAATCGCCGGTACAACCTATGAACGCGGCATTGGAACCCACGCAGTCAGCAAGTTTCTGATTCAAATCAACGGGAATGCCGGTTCATTCGATGCCTTCGCAGGTGTGGATGATGAGTGCAGCATACCGGGTACTGTGGAATTTATGGTATTGGGTGATCGTAAATTCCTGTGGAAGAGTGGAATAATGAAGAAGGGTGATCCTGCTAAAGAGGTTCATGTAAGTTTGAAGGGATTGAAAAAGATGGCACTGCTGGTTACGAATGGTGGTGACAATATTGATTATGACCATGCCGACTGGATTGATGCGAGAATTACCTATCGCAAAACGGCGCCAACCGTCGATGCTATTGTTCAAAAGGAACCTTACATTCTTACTCCGGATCAAAATAAGCCCCGGATCAACGGAGCCTCTGTTATCGGTGCCAATCCGCATCGCGATTTTGTTTTTCGCGTGCCTGTTACCGGGAAGCCTCCGGGAAAAGTGGATGTTGCCGGATTACCGGCTGGTTTGGTTTATGATTCAAAAAATCGTTCGATCAGCGGCAAGGCCCCATCGGCCGGAGTTTACGAAATCGAGGTTACTGCTTCCAATGCCGAAGGCTCGGTCAGAAAGAAAATCTCGATAAGAACCGACACGGGTTTGTCATTGACCCCTCCTCTTGGATGGAATTCATTGAATTGCTGG
>JAPLDV010000548.1 GCA_026391235.1 Bacteroidia bacterium
ATGGGAACCGGTGTCTCAAACAAAGTTCGCGGTCAACGGCAATAAGCTTGAATTGGAGATTAAACGCAGTGTGCTGAATCTCACCGGTAAAGAGATTGATATCGAGTTCAAGTGGAACGACAATATGCAGGAGAACGGAAATATCATGGACTTCTATGTCAATGGCGATGCGGCGCCCGGCGGGCGTTTCAATTTTATTTATACAACCGGCAATTCGTCTGATGACAACAGGGAGATTGCCTTTAACCGCCAATGGGCTGAAGATGCATTTGCTGCCAGAAGTGTGGGTAGCCCGTCCGATCGTTTGAAACCCCCGGTTCCGTTCTCATTCGTTTATGGAGGGCGGAACTCCTCGGAGTTTCTGAATGGATGGAAAAGCCAGGTAAAGGACGAGAAAGTCGATGCAACCAGGCGCAGACGGACCCTTACTCTCAATGACCCGGAGACCGGGCTTGAGGTCCGTGCGGTTGCAACAATCTACACAAACACTGCAGGAGTCGATTGGACGCTCTATTTCACTAATAAAGGCAGTAATGAAACGCCGGTCATTGAGCAGGTAAAGGCTGTTGATGTGGCTGTCGTGCTTGGCGAGGGTCAGGATCCCCCGGTATTGCACCGAATCAAAGGAGGAGGAGGGGCCGTCGACGACTGGATGCCATTCGACGAAACCATTGCCATCGGTCAAAAGAAAGAGTTTGCGCCGACTGCCGGACGCTCGTCATTTGGCAATACTCCCTGGTTTAACCTGCAGTGGGATGGCGGAGGGGTTATTACGGCAATCGGCTGGACCGGACAGTGGAAAGCTTCCGTTGAAAACAGCAGCGGCACTGGCCGGATTCAAGCCGGGATGCAAAACCTCCACACAAAACTCCTGCCCGGAGAAACCATCCGCAGTCCCCGTATTATGCAGTTATACTGGTTCGGAAACGATGAACTGCGGGCATATAACCTATTTCGTCATACGATGCTTGCGCATGTTGTGCCCAGGATCGACGGGAAACCGGTTACTCCGCCAATTGCACACCTCAGTACGGCATTTTATGAGATGGACAAAGGGACAGAGGCGGATATTCTGTCATACCTGTCGGCCATAAAAGGACTTGGTTTTGAATACTTTTGGGTGGATGCTTATTATGGAAAGGACGATTTTCCGACAGTCGGCAACTATGTTTTTCCGTTGTTGCGAGGGTTCAATCTTAAGCGTTATCCCAATGGGATGAAACCTATTGGTGAAGCTGTGCGGAAAGCCGGCATGAAGTTCCTGATGTGGTTTGAGTATGAGCGCATTTGTCCCGGTACTCTGATTGCTGCCGAACACCCGGAATGGGTGGTAATGCCCGAAAGCGGAGGGTGGGGGATGTTCAATCTGGCTGTTCCCGAAGCACGCGAATATATCAACAGTTATCTGTCACAGTCAATTAAGGAATACGGGATCAGCTGGCTGCGCGTAGATAACGCTGTGTTTTATGAAGGACTTTGGGCACAACTCGACAGGGATCATCCCGACAGGGTTGGCATCTCAGAAATACGTTATGTCGAAGGGCATTATCGTCTGTGGGACGACTTGCTCAAAGAGTTTCCTTATCTGACTATCGACAATTGTGCCTCCGGCGGGCACAGAGTCGATTTAGAGACTTGTTCACGCTCCATTCCACTGTGGCGCACCGATGCTACAATAGGGCCTCTCCTTAACAAAGACTTCAACCAGGCTGCACTTCAGAACCAGGTTATGACCGCCGGCCTCAGTCGATATGTCCCATTCAGCGCAAGTGGCCAGATGGGCGCCACTCCGTACCTGTTCCGGAGTGGTTTCAACGGCGGGATATCTTTTTGCGAGGATGTACGCCCAGGTGAATATCCCCGCGATCTGCTTAAATCTGCTATCATGGAGGGCAAGCGCATCCGGAAATACTATTCCGGCAACTTCTACCCACTTACCAATGTGACATTAGATCCCGCAGCATGGTGTGTGACTCAGTACCATCGGACGAAAGAAAATGATGGGATGATCATGGCATTCCGCCGTCCTCAGTCGCAGCTGAATGAGTTCGCTCTTACCGGATTGCGCGAGATTGACCCGACGGCACAGTACAAGGTTACCAGGTATCAAAGCTATGAGCCATTGCCAACTAAGACAATGACCGGCGGGGAACTCGTGCGTTCAAACGCTGAGATCAACGACAGCCCGGGATCAGTAATAATTGAGTATGAGAAAGTTAGCAGGTAGGACGATGAAAATTACTTCATTAACAAAAATTATTGTAATCCTTTCCGCAGCGTTTTGTTTAATGCCCTGTAACCCGATGGGGCAAGGTGCTAAAAGAGATTCGAAATTTACGCTTCCCCCGATTGGTGCCAGCGAAAAACAGTCCCGGACCGATTTTGCCCTGGCATCGCAAAGACAGGCATGGATGAGGCATCCGGTGCTGGGCGACCCTTCGTTTGATAATTTTAAAAGATATGATAAAAATCCGGTTCAGCGGGGAAACCCTCCTTTT
>JAPLDV010000841.1 GCA_026391235.1 Bacteroidia bacterium
CGCATTGACTTCACTGCAGAAAAAAGGTACACACTTTCGCCTTCATCTATCAGGGTACTGGAAAAGATTGACCATTCAATGTTGGCAGAGATATATCTCGAAGGGGATATGCCGCCCGGATTTCGCCGGCTAAAAACGGCCATTGAAGAAACTTTGACGGATTTGGAGCATTACGGGAATCATTCAATTTTCATCCGGAAAATAGATCCCTACCAGGAAGTACCTGCCAAAGACCGGAAAGCCTACTTCGACCAATTGTTTCAACACGGAATAGTCCCTGCGGATTTGCGGATTAAAACCGAACAGGGAATTACGACTAAACTGGTCTTCCCGTCGGTAGTGCTGCATTACATGGGGAAAGCAATGGTTTTAAATGTGCTTAAAAATGACCCGTCACAGCCCCCTGAGGAAAATCTGAACCGGTCGGTTGAGATGCTGGAATTCGAATTCATGAACGCCATCAGGACCCTGCTGCGGGAAGAACCGGTTCATGTTGCCTTTTTGGAAGGTCACCAGGAGGCTGACTCGTTGCAGGTGATCGATATTTCTTCGGCTTTGTACGCCGGTTTTAAAGTGAGCAGGGTCAATTGTGACCAATTGATGGCTGATTCCTCTGACGTCAAGGTATTGGTAATTGCCAATCCGCAGACGAAATTTCCTGAGCGTGACAAACTGATCCTGGATCAATACCTGATGAAGGGCGGCAAAATGATCTGGCTGATCGATCCGGTCAAGGTCAGCCTGAACAGTCTTTCGGAAGGGATGACCACCCTTGCTTTGCCAACCGACCTGAACCTGAGTGATCAGCTTTATCGATACGGAGTAAGGCTTAACAACGACCTGGTCCAGGATGCTGAATGTCTGCAGATCCGTGTCAATACAGCACCTTTGGGAGCAGCTCCGAACTATTCACTGGCGCCCTGGTATTTTTCACCCTTGTTGCATCCGGTGCCTGCCAATCCGATCGGGAGATATGTCAATCCGGTTTCATCCGAATTCATTAGCACAATCGATACAGTGGGCGAAAATGTTTTGGTGAAGGAAAGCGTTTTGTTGCAATCTTCTGCTTTTTCAAGGAGAAACGAAGCGCCGCTGTTGGTCAACCTGCGGATGATTGATGCCGTTCCATCCAGGGATTTCTTCAACCGCTCCAATCTGATTACAGGTGTACTGCTGGAAGGGAAATTCAGTTCAGTATTTAAAAACAGGATCCTTGACAAAGCCGGCCTGCCAACTGATTTCAAACTGATTCCGGAGAGTGTGCCGACTAAAATGGCCGTTTTTTCCGATGGAGGATTGCTTTCCAATAAGGTGAACAGGGCCGCCAAGAGCGCTAAGACTGCACCACTGGGTTACGATCGGGTCTCCAAAATAACCTTTGGCAACCGTGATTTCTTCGTTAACCTAGTGCAATACCTTAGCGACGATGCTGCCCTGGTTGAGCTGCGAGGCAAATCCTGGCAATTGAGACTCCTCGATAAAACGAAAATCAGAGGGCAGAACCTGTTCGTCCGATGGCTGAACCTCCTCATTCCTTTGGTACTGATCCTGTCGGGGGGAGTGTTGTTTGTATGGAGGAGAAAAAAGGTGAATGCAAAACTTAAAGTGAAAAGTGATTTGTGAAGAATATTTTAGTTTATTGCAGACGAAAAAACGGGCGAATGTTTGTATATTCGTAACTTAGTCGCCGGATTCCGAAATGCAACAAAAGAGTCTGGTTTACAAGGGAAAATCGCAATGATCTTTTGTAAATTTTTATCAATTAATTCAAACAAAATATATGAAACGAACCCCGATTTATCGGGAGAGTTCCATACTACCTTTAAAAAACAAATTATTATAGTATGAAATATGTTTTTGTTGATGAATCCTGGGAG
>JAPLDV010000764.1 GCA_026391235.1 Bacteroidia bacterium
TTCCCGACGATTTTCCAGGATGAAGCGGGTGTAATTCGATTCGGCCTGGCAGCGGATGATCTGGCGGATGGGGATAAAATCGATCTTGTCGTCCTGCGGCAGGGCGATGCGTTTATCCTGCTCGTGCCGTTTCTGGTTGTCGACCAGGTTCTTCAGCCTAAGGTTTTCTTCTTTCAGATTGATCGCGTTGGTTGCCCGGTTTACGCTGTCGATCAGCTTATAGATATCGACCGGTTTTAGCAGGTAGTCGAGGGCGTTGAACTGAAAAGCCCGGAACGCGTACTCATCGTAAGCCGTGACGAATATGATCCCGAACCGGATATCTTTAACCTGCTCAAGCATCGTGAAAATATCGCCGCCGGGCATGCGTACATCGAGAAAGACCAGGTCGGGATTGAGGGTATTGATCTGATTCAGGGCTTCTTCATTGGTTGCTGCCTCACCGGTCACCTGAACCTGCGGGCAATACCGGTGGAGCAGGCCGGCCAGGTTTTCGCGGTTGGCGGTTTCATCATCGACGATCAGGGCTCGGATTTTCATCAGTCGGGTTGTTGCATAGGCAGGCTAAAGATAACGGTTGTCCCCGAAGAATCCCCATTATCTCCGGTTTCTGGTGATGGGCTCCGAACTTCCACCGAAACATCATCACCGTATTGTTCTTTCATCAGCTCGATTCTTTGCCGGGTTAATTTCCAGCCCTGTCCCAAACCGCCGTTACCGTTTTTGATACCGGGGTGATAGCCCGGGCCGTTGTCTTTCACCTCGCAGATCAGGTGCCGGTTTTCGGCGCGGAATATGACATCGATCCGGCCCTCATTTCCCAGTGCGGATATCCCGTGCATCACGGCATTTTCCACATGCGGCTGGATCAGCAGCGGAGGAACTTCGATGGCAAAGATATCCAGAGAAGGATCTATCTGAATATTAAACTGAAATGGGAAACGTAACTGTTCTAATTGCAGGTAATTACGGATCATGTCGATCTCCTCGTTCAGTCCGATGGCCGGCTTGGATGATTGGTTAAGGATCGTCCGCACCAGTTCGCCGAACCGTGCCAGGAACAGGTTTGCTTCCTCGATCTGTTTTTTATTGATGAGGTTCTGGATCGAACTGAGGGCGTTGAACAGGAAGTGCGGATTCATCCGGGAGCGCACGGCATCCACCTCGAGCTGGGCCATTCTCCGTTTCAGGTTCAGCCGGGCCTCCCGGCGTTTGGCGCGGAACCGTATCGACAGGATGATGAAGAGAGAGAGCACGAATGCCCCGGCGAGGGAGTACCAGAAGACGGTGAGGTTGATGGTTTTGGTTTGGACCCTGGCTTGTTCGGTCCATCTCAGGTAGCTGGGAATCCGTGGTGCCCATAATTGCCCATGGTAGGCAATTTTACCGTCACGGTCAACATAAATGACCATTGGAGGCAGAGACTCCAGGTAGGTAACGAGGTCCTTGCCGGGATTTAGGATCAGGATCATCGGTTTTCCCTGGCATTTTTTTGCCAGACTATCGATTTCCTGCCGTGAGCATTGATGGGTGCTGAGTACGAATGTGAATTGCCCGGTGTACTCCATTTGGAATTTACTGACCCAATTTGATACGAATTCATTGATTTCCCGGTAAGTATACAGGTTAAAGAGGCACCAGTTCCGGCCGTATAATTCCTTGATTGAACTTTTTTTACCCCCATATTCAATGAATTTCATGTCGGGAACGGAAGCACCGATCCTGCCGTTTTCGGTCTGCTTGTACTTTTTTGTCAGTTCGGCCTGGAAATCAGTGCCGGGGTAACTTTCGCAGAACCGTTTGTAAAGAAAATCGTAATTCCGGGCCGGAAATGTTCCCAATTGACGGTCAACGCTATGTGCGAGGTACCAGTAAAGGTCCCATCCTGTAAGTACGGCAGTGGCCAGGTCAACCTTGCGATCCTCAGAATACCCAAAAATCTTTAGGATCTGTATGTCACGATATGCCTGAAGGAGATCGCTGATAAACTCTTTGTAGGCCATCGATTTATATCCGTCGGGATTGTTCAGTTCCCAGACGAATCGACGAAGGATTTCCATTGGATTCTGCCCATTTTTAGCAAGGGGATAACGGGAGAAAACTTCAACCTCATGCGATAGCAAGGTATAGCGGTTCTCAAATTCCATGAACCGGACGAACTCTTGACTCAACTTCAGCCTGTCCTCATTTATTTTCCGGATGTTTTCATGAGTTGTCCGGATAGACCTATTCGGGTCTGCTGGAGGGCAGTCCTTAGACAACTCGTTAAGCAACACCTGGTCATGCTTGTATTGGCATTCGAACTGGAGTGATGACGGATTGGCCAGATCCATTCTAAGGATCACTGTATCTCCCGGTCTGACAAACAGCTTGACCTGATTCGGATTTACGGGTGAGACCCATAAATAGGCTCCTGGTTTGGTATAATATATACTTGCAATTCCGGCAGGGATCTCCAGCTGATGCTCCAGGCTAAAGCTCCCATCCGGATTGAGGGTAACCGGCATAAGAGGGTCCATGATCTTCCGGCCTGGCAGTGCGACCATAATTTTATTTTCACCTGGATTTTGGAAGCTGCCCCGTATCACGACTTTCGCGCTGGACACCTCTTCAAGGGTTGATCTGTTTATGGTTACGGTATATAGTCCGAAGTTGAGGGATCCATATTTTATGGTTAGTTCCTGTACGAGGTTCACCGGAGGGATTCCGTCGTACTGGATGGCAACCGGCCTGCCAAGGACATGGTTCCAATTCATATTCATCGGATTGATCCTGGTGGGTATCGACATCAATGGATCGGTATAAATCAGATCTTTTTTACGGAATTCATAGGTTCGCTTCAACCGGATATCAGACGTATCGGCCGTTCCCGCAAAGTCAGGATTCCATAAGGTAATGGTTGAAATCTTTTTATCCCCCGATACCAGTGATATAGTATCGCTTGCAAGGCTGGGTAGAACGGGAAAGAATTCATGGATTATAAGCGCATAATAATCCGAGCTGAACATGGCCTTATATGTTGGATAATAAAGTTCCCTGATTTCCGGATGATCGTTTGCCAAATGATGAAGGGCGGGCAGCAGGGAGTCCATTCCGGGCATGTCCAGAATATGCCCTGTTTCATCCATCATAAATCGGACCGGATGGTCAGTTTGAAATGCATATATTTTGTTGAGCACTACTGCATTTCTTGCCCATGATACGTTCGAATCGAGGACCTGTTCATTGCCGGAGATCCATATTCCACCAGAATACACTCCCTTTAAATAAAAGGTCAGCCAGAAAGTCCCGTTTGCCACGCTGTCCACGGTAAAGCGGTGTTTATACACCAGCTTTGCGGATGGACCTTCATCAGGGAAGGGAGCCCGATTGGATATAGAATAGTCGTAGTCGAGTATTTGCCCTTTCTTGAATGCATACTTCAGGTTTTGACCGGTGGCAGTAAAACTGATGATGCTACAAATAAGGAGCATCCCGATGCCCCAACTTTCTGCCCCTCTCATCTGGCGCCTGATACCCGACAACCTGCAACCTGCAACCTGCAACCCGCAACCCGCAACCTGCAACCCGCAACCTGTAACCTTTTTCATCTTCTTCGCCATTTATTTGGCAGTTTAAAGGTAAGTCGTCGCAGGATGGCGGGGGTGGGGGAATGAGCGGTTGGCGGGGGAGGATTAGTATTTGGCTGCTTTAACGCATTTATTGAGAGTTAGCCGTTTTTGAAGTAAGAAAGATGAGATTCGAGGACCAGTTTTGAATGCTGAAATTACAGATCCAGGGCTCACACACTCACACACATACTCACGCCCTATCTTCTTGTTTGAGTGGAAGCTTTGTCATCCCTGCGAAAGCGGGGACCCTATGGCACTTTACTGAGGCCTATGAAGGAAGCGCCTGCTGAAAATCGTGTTCAGGGACGCGATCCCCGCTTTCGCGAGGATGACAAGGTTCTTGGGGAGAATAAGTGAGTGTGAGTGTGAGTGTGGGTGTGGGGTTTTCGAATCTCAATATTCAAAATTCACCTTCTAATTCGGTTTTTTCCAGTCCAGCCTGTCGCAAAATGGCAAGGAAAGTGCCCTTTGGAAGGTCTTTATTACCATGAACAGGGACAACAATTAATTTTTTTTATCCGGGTGATGGTAAATATGATGGCTACCGTTGGAACGACGAAAAACAAACCCGTTCCTCTCAAGTATCCTGATCAGGTGTCTGGCCGAATAATTCAATGTGCAGAAAGGTTCAGAGAATACTCCAGTGTCATGCTGTCGTCGGGGATGTCCTGTCCGTTTGCCCTGAGTTCGGCAATATAAAGTTCAACGGCTTCCCGGGCCATAAGAATGGCATGGTCAACATTGTCCCCATAAGTAATGCATCCCGGTAAAGCCGGAACAGTTACCGTGTACGACCCTTCCGGCTCTTTGTGCAGCAGGATTTTATAGGTCAGGGATTGTGACTTTTCCATGGACAGTTCATTTAATTTCCTGATACAAATGTAGGTAAACTGCCAATGTGCCAATGTGCCAATTTGCCAATTAGTTTGGGTGCCAATACTATCAGACCATGGCAATGCAATACTTGGATCTGTAATTTCAAAATTCAAAACTGGTCTTCGAATCTCAACATTTTAACTTCTCCTTCAAGCAACCCGGAATCGTATTACATATCCAGATAGTACAACTTCTTTCCCCTGTCCCCGAAATCCGGCTGATGGAGAAACCAGATCCGGTTTTTGATTACCTGGATATGATCAATATGATTGTAGGTGGGGATGGGGATTTTCCTGACTTCGGCACCGGTCACGGGATCGATCTCAATAAGATATGAAAACGTTCCATTGGCAAATTCAAGGTAAAACCGGTTGGTAACCGGATCATGATGCATACGGTGCACCCAATCCTTATTAAAGGCAATCTGCATGGGAAGTTTCCAGTATTTATCCACCTTTTCTGAAAACCTGATGATATATCCGGCAGTGAAATCAAAAAGCAGCAAACTATCCCCGGCTGGGCAAAGATCAGTATGTACCGGTTTATAATTAATCTGCTTTTCATGAATGCCTGTAAATGCCATGCGATACATAAGCTCAAGATAGCCAGGGTCATTGGTTCTCACTACCTCGCGAAAAGCGTGTGATATTCGTTGGTTCACGGCCACCAACCCGGATTCCTTCCCGATATTTCCAGCCTGATAAATCCGCTCCGCTTCCGTGTTCCGGCCCCTGATCATAAAATAGTT
>JAPLDV010000671.1 GCA_026391235.1 Bacteroidia bacterium
CTACTTCAAATGGCGAAGATGACAGATCATGATCTACATACTGAGACTTTGCCTTTTTCCAAAGGCAAAGTAATGATCAAATAAAAAATCCTTCATGATATTTTCAAAGGAGAAAAAGATGAAAATGGAAATAAGAACAAACAGCAATAACTTCTTAAAAAAGAAAAAATTGCTGGCAATATTTATTATCTTTTCCTTAGTTGCTTGTGCAACAACGGCCATGGAAACACACCAAAAGGGCTTGGAAAGCCTGACGGGAAAAGAATATTTCGTCCCTAAAAAGCCTATTGACCGTCATTACATTGGATGCGCATGGTCCAAGCAATTTGGACCCGTTGAAGATAATGCCGTTTCGGATATACGCATCAAAGTGGAAAAATCTTTCGATGCCATGCAGCAGAATTTTGCATACAATGCCGGCATATCACTGGGAGGACAAGCCGTTCCGGGGGAATATACTGTGGCTGGAGGAGATCAAGGCACATAGTCATATCAAAGCACAACATCGGCTAGCGCGAAAGCAGGTATTGAAGTGGGAAAAGCTAATAAGTCCGAACTGCAGAATGTTCAAATTATCAGCCCTGTATCCTTGGCTGATATCCCTTTTGAACTGAGTATCCCGTATATTACGGAGGCCTTACGCCTGGGAAATTTCAGTCTGAAGTCCGAGACATCTGGAAAAGCAGGGATAATTGCCGCGGCTGGTTCGATGAATGGGGGAATTTCAGGGGAGAAAAAAGGTGATTCGGGCACCACAGGACAGGGCCTCGTTGTTGCCTATAAGCTACATATGATTGATCCAAAGACATATACAAAAAAAGATTCCGGCATCATTACTCTTGAACTGGATAAGACCACCGATTTCCCAATTGCTAATTTATTCGTGAAAGCCCAATTGAGGGTGATCGAAGCAGGAGCCAATAAGCCACTGCCCAGAAATCTCCTTTGGTCCTGTGATCAGGCAGAAGCCAAAAGTAAGGATATCGTCGCCACTTGGATTATAGAACTGCATTCAAAAGATCCAAAGAGGAAGTCTTTGCAGATTGCATTCCCAGCTTTTCCTAAAATGGAGGACTGCCGGAGTTTCAGTGGTGTCATCTATTCTAGAATCGACCCGTTGACGGATAAAATTGTCCGCCAAAAAGTCAATATCACGCTTATTCAAGAGGAAGTTTCCGACTCTTTACAGCCTTTACAGTGGGAAGCGAGAATGTCAATTGTAGATGAATCATTTAATATCCGATTGGTGAAGCAGAATGATCTCGTTAAGTAAGGAAAGAAGCGTCAAAACCAGAGGGGGTTTTCAAATGAAGCAAAAAATTTGGTTCATGTCTTTCGTGACCATGTGTCTATTATCATTTTTTTCTACATCTTCACCGGCAGCTGGAAAGCCTGACGTCACCAGACATGATGCAAATTTTTTAGATAATGCCGTCAACATGCATATCGAGTGGCAATCACCTAATCCTGTCACATTGGTCAAAATCTCAATGCAGGGCATAGAGAAGGAGATTAATGTCGACCCATATGATAACAAGAGAAACCGTGATGGTTATGAGGGAGAAGTGGATGTTAATTTGAACCTGGCATTGGTGCCTGGACAGGCTTTCGCATATGTTATCCAATTGCAAGATGAGTTACGAATCAAAAGCCCTCCGGTGACAGGCATGGTTAATATCCCATCATCCCAACAGACCGCTACGGTCCCTCAACCTCAACCTCAGCAACCTACTATGCAAATACAAATTCAGCAATCTGGTGTCTCGTCTGTTATGCAACAAACTGGTGCCCCGCCTGTTATGCAGCAATCTGGTGCCCCGCCTGTTATGCAGCAATCTGGTGCTCCGTCTGTTATGCAGCAATCTGGTGCTCCGTCTGTTCCACAACAAACTGGCGCTCAGCCTGTTATGCAACAAACTGGTGTCCAGCCTGTTCCACAGCAAACTGGTGTCCCGTCTGTTCCACAGCAAACTGGCGCTCAGCCTGTTTCACAACAGACCGGTTCTGTTATCGTTATGATCGTTCCTCCGATGGCCACCCAGTCAGGTGCCATGTGGAGAGTGGAAAATGGGACATGGAATAAAAGCGGAGATACTGTCTCCAATCTTCCCGTGGGAATTCAGACCATTGAATTTCAGGATATTGGGAACTGGATTAAACCAGAAAATCAAAAAGTGATGATTGAAGCCGGCCAAACTTTTACGGCAACAGGGATTTATAACAATAAATAAACTGAGACGTATTGTATGAGAGGTTAATGATTGGCTGCAATCCTGTTGGTTATTTTCTTTTTATCCACTAAATAGATCTTTCGGCAGAAGAAAAGAGAAGTTATGACGGACTATGGCATGCCATAACTTCTCTTAATTTTGTGAATAACGTTTCCCCTTTGATTACCCATTATCCCACTTATTTATGAAGCAGGTACTGAAAGCTCGGCTGAGGCCTTCCGACATAGCAGCTTTGGTTATATCCATACTTTTTGATGATCGCAAAGGCTTGCCTGGCATCTGATTCTTTATTTCCAAAATCAAACAACCAGCGGCTTCCATCAACAATTTTCCATCGCCCCTGAATGTTGGTGACAGTTGTTGTATTTGGATTGAAAGGAACACAATCCTCCGTTACCGCAGTGGTAGGATTCACTGTGTTCCCTTGATTTGGTCTTGCTGTAGCCGGCAATGCAGCATATACAATGTTGACGGTATATGAACCACTGTTGTCACCATAACCGCTCGTTGCATCAGGGCTCCTGCCGCCATCATGCGCTTTGGCAAAGACAGTGACGTCTTCCGTTATGGGGAGACCATATTTATTTATGCCATTTGCCCAGTAATAATAGAGCTGTGTTCCAATATATGGATTTCCGCTCTTCGTAAGGATCTTTATCCAAACCCCACCCTCGTCATATTGCACTGGCTGGGTACTACCAAAATGCTTATTTATCGCGTTATAAGCTTGCTTGAGCTTATCAAGGGGATGATTAGGATCTGGAGGTAGACTAAGATCGCCTAGTGATCCCACAACGTTAGCGACCTCGTGAAGAGCGGTTGTTATTGCATTTGACCCTGTAACCCCCGCCGTAGCAGTGTCTTTACACCTGCCAAAACTGCATCCAAAATCCACTGTACCGCTGGCCGTCCAATTGGAATTGTTGCCTTTTACTTCGGCAGCCCAGCTATCCGCATTACAAATTGCCAGACCCATCCCTAAACACAAAACAACAGCAATAAATTTTCTCATGTTATCCCCCTTCCTGTTTAAAGTAGTTATTAATGTTCATTCTTTTCGTTTCAACAATACTGAACCCTTTAAGCACGGCTGCGGTCCGCTACTTACTGACAATCTCATACGATACGGTTTCTTCAGCCCTCTCCTGAACAGGGATAGAAGAGATGAGCCGCGCAATTTCAGTCACGGCAAGGCTTACCGTTTTCATTACGCCGAATTGTCCATTCATATCGACTTCTTCAAGAAGGGGGAAAGGTCTGCTGGTAACGATGACCTTGATATATTCAGTATCCTTTTTATGGCCAGCCAGATTGCTTACCTGAAGTTTCATAATTCCTTGCTGGTCTTCGACGGAAGGGAACTGGTATTCTTTTGCCGGCTCTATCTTGCTTTCCCGGTGGAAAGCATTGGGATGGAGGAGAACGACCTTATCGTCGGCGGTAAAATTAAGAATGGTCAGATATCCAGGTTTTGTGGCAATGACCCGAATGATCATGTCTTCCCCTGCCTGGAAGATTGTCTTGTTCAGCCGGACTTTCACCCTATAGGAGGGGTCCGGCTCACCCTTTTCTTTGAGGACTTCTGCAATAATGGTTACCTTGTAGGACAGTTCCGGAGGTGTGACACTGTTCTTCTGCTCCATTCCGACGTCCCATCGGGTGACCTTTTCAGAAATGATATGACCATAGGAAACGGAGTGAATAAACTCACCTCGCAGGATAAAATCCCGTACCAGGCTTTCCGCCTGCACTTTAACTCCACAGGCCTTTTCGACTGCATTGACACGGGCTCTCTGCAGTGCCGTTTTCTGGGCTTCTTCCGATGTAACGTTGGAAAGAGAAGCCTCCCCAATGGCAGTTACAGTAATGGTATCTGCCGCCCTGCACGAAATCGCCTGCAGTGACAAGACAACAAACAAAGTGATGACTATTGATAAAGTCTTCATGGGTTACCTGTACTTGACTAGCACCTTACTTCTGTCACCCTCAAATATGGTTGGAGTCTGTTTCCTCCCCTGAAAAAGTTTCCTAGCCATGTACGGAACATTTTCCTCAAGATAATCGGATAGCTCTCCCACTGTTATTTTTCCGTCGCCATTGCTATCGGCTTTCCCGGTCATGCCCAGAAGGAAGAAATAGGTGAAGAGTCCGTGTCCTTTCTCCGGATACCAACTTGAAAGCTCGGTCCCTGTCGACGAGTTGATGATGGTTGAGTTTTTCATTGTGACAAGCGGATTTTCTACGATTATTCCGACAGGACTGGCTTTCTTGAACAGGGTCGCTCCTGAAAAACAGGCGTCAGTCACTATTGTCAACGAGTGAAACGGAAGAGTCGCAAGATTTCTGTACAGGACATCCAGAGAGTACCCCCCGATGACCACATTATTCGGATCGCTGTCCACAGGCAGTATGTACCCCTTGCGTGTATCGAGCGAAGGCGCGCCATGTCCTGAATAGTAAATGAAGAGATCAGTCTCGCCGGGCCGGATGTATTCGGCAAGTTTCCCACGCGGGGTAGCTTCGGTACCAAAGATGTTTTCCAACGTCCCCTTAGTGGCATTAGTTTCAAAAATAATGTTCCCATCCCGGTAGCCAAAGGTTTTGGTCAGGATATCCCTGATCTGCCGCGCATCATCAATGGCATAATTCACCGGGGGAATATCCTTGTTCTTGTAGTCGCGGTTTCCTATTACCACAGCTACGGCATGACGGTTTTCCGCCGCCGCCTGACGAATATTTTTCAATTCTTCCGGAATCGGAACTGATTCTGCGATGACCTCCATGCCCCCTTTAGACTGTTCCTGCGCCATTACCAGATCGAGGAACTTCTGGGCCTCTGGAGATGGCACCTGATTCAAGGATGTTTCGAGTTCCGCGCGTGCTTTGCTATATTGATGAAGGTTGTAGTGCGCAATTCCCTTTTCCCGATGAGGGAAGTAGTCACCGAAGCGCATGCCGTAAAACCTTATATTCTTCTGTTCCGTCCCATTGCCCTTGATGGCATTGGAAAAGGCTTCCAGGGCGCTTTCGTAATTTCCCTTTTCCTCTTCACTGATGCCCTGAAGGTAATAATTTTTATAATCCTCCAGAGCCTGGGCTTGCTTTGACGTGAAAACCAGCAGGGAAATAACGCAGAACATCACAGCCGTGAAAAAAGCATATCTTTGTTTTTCCATGTGTACTCCCTAATAACTTACTTTCCTTAAAACCGGTAAACAAGTGACGCTATATATTCGTTTCTAATGTCGCTCCAACTCCCCGCGCAATCAATCTGGAAGTTCTTTCCCATAACGACGCCGACGCCTGCAGAACCAATATGTTCATCTTTTGCTTTAGGCATTGCCGTTCTGGCTACATCATTAGGCCCATCGTAATAAGATGTGTGGCCGGGCACATAATGGTAACCGCCCCTGACGGCCCAGAAAGCAGAAAGAAGGGAGAAGGAGTACTCAAGACCGGCACTCACGTCAACGGTATCATCACATTTATAATCGCTAGCTGGAAAAAAAGACACCGAGGAAACTTTTAAATCTTTCATGATCTGCGAATATTGGACATAATTAACATCAGCTGCGACGGTAAGGGCATTAAAAAAACGGTAGGATAATCCCAGGCCATACGAATCGGGGATTTTTATGCTATCCTCATATTTGTCGCCTGTAGAAGGATTATTATAATAATAGCTGAACTGGGGTCCGTATCTGTACACGGCGCCGATATTAAAATCTCCAAAGGGGTTCCAGAACAATCCTATGCTGCCATGAGTTTTGGAATCGGTGTACTGGTATGTATATGGGTAGAGGACAGCCGGAGACGAATAATTGTGCCAATCCAAATTTGAAAAACTGATATTTAATCCCATTGAAAAACTTTTAGCGAGTTTTACACCTGCGGCGACGCCCAAAGTGTCCACATTGAAACGGACTTTACTATAACTGGTGCTGGAAATGCCACTTACCGGTATATCCGTATCCAGATTGACCAGTTCATGCCGAAACACAGTAAAAGTTACTTTCTCCGTCGGGTAGGCAAAACTCAAAAATGAAATACCGTTAACCGTATTCACTGATGAGACGTCATAAGCGTTAACCGGACTGCCAAATAAAGTCACGTTGTTTACCGTGGTTTTATACTGTGTGTATTTGTATTCTGCAGCCAGTTCCGGTCTGGTTAAAATTGTTAAGCCCGCCGGATTAGTGTAAGCCGCCGTTGCATCATCTGCCAGGCCGATAAAGGCGCCTCCCATGCCGATGGCGCGAGCACCCGGGTTATTAAATGTGAGATTAAACGTTTGAGATCCAAATTCTTGCGTTAAGGCAAGAGCACTTTCAGTGAAAAAAATGAATGAAATGGAAATACATAAAAGCAGTAAGATGTGTTTCTTTATTTTCATAATCTTTGTCTCCTTTGTAGTAATGGTTACGAATTCATAAAAATGCCTCAGGGACATCATAAACAATTTGAGAGTCATTTTGTTCTTTCCAAATCTTACGTTTACGGCCAATAGCTTTAAGGTAACCGATGTCATTTGCCGGCGATGGCTACTTTCGCGTCCGCAAGGAAATCGTTACCGTAACGGGTGCTCTCCCGTATGAGCCGGGCTCCTTCCGTCCAAATAACAAAATGATTTTCCCGCGTCACGCTCGACACCTCAATGACCATGGCATTATTGCCCAGGCGGGAGTCCTTCAACGCATCTTCAACGGTATCGGCATAGCGTACTACGCCGAATGTGCGGATGACTTCCGGCTTTACGGTTTTTGCCGAATAGACACACAATTTTTTTCCTTCTTCTCCGATTGTGACTATTACGGGAAAGATTGATCTTTCAAACGCCACGAGAGGCGAAAGCCGGAGGATAAGCCCGGTCACCGGTCGGGTGGAGTCATAGGCTATCGAAGGCTGTCCTTTTTTCTGGATGGAAGTTCCGGAGTTGCTTGGTTGAAAATCATCAATTTTGGGAGCATACGCTTTCGGGCCATCTTCATTGAGGAGTGCTGTCATAACAGATTGCTCCGAGGTACACTTTCGTGAATTACTA
>JAPLDV010000913.1 GCA_026391235.1 Bacteroidia bacterium
AGCTCTTCCGGGATCCTAAAAAGAAGTAAGATCGCATAAATGGCCTTGATACTCAACCTCGAAACTGCCTCCCCTGTATGTTCTGTTGCTCTTAGCCGAGATGGGCATTAGGTTGGGTTCATGGAATCAACCGAAGATAAATCTCATGCCACCCGGCTGACTCTGCTTATTCAGGAATTGTTAAGGGAAAATTATCTTACTCCCGATAATCTTGATGCCATTTCACTGAGTATGGGGCCCGGGTCTTATACCGGCCTGAGAATCGGTGCCTCTGTAGCTAAAGGGTTGGCTTATGGATCGGGCGTACCTTTGATTGGCATCCCAACCCTGAAAGCACTGGCACATGGGTTTTCCTTAAGTCAACCATCGAAAATCCCTGTTTCAGGCTCTAACAATCCGGTTCTTTTGTGTCCGATGCTCGATGCCAGGAGAATGGAGGTTTATGCAGCACTGTATGATACCTGCCTGAACGAGATTAATCCGGTTGAGGCGATTATTCTGGAGGCCCGATCCTTTAGCCAGGTGCTTAATAAACAGATGATTTGCTTTTTTGGCTCAGGAAGTAATAAGGCTGCTGAAATCATCGAACATCCCAATGCCTGTTTCTTTCCGCACGTTGAATTGTCTGCTTCTTATCAATCGGAGCCTGCCGAATCTTTGTACAATCGCGGCGAATTTCTGGATACTGCCTATTTTGAGCCCCATTACCTTAAGGAGTTCATTGCCAGCATACCCAAAAACAAAGTACTGGGGTGAGGACGTGAGGACGTGAGGACGTGAGGAAGTGAGGGGGTGAGGAGATTTGGGGGTTAGGTAGTTTCAACTATTAAAGTAATTTTGCACCACATTTTTAAACAGAATTTATGGCAACCACATCAGACATCCGTAATGGCATGTGTATTGAACACAACGATCAGTTATTCACTATTATCTCTTTCCAGCATGTTAAACCCGGGAAAGGCCCGGCTTTTGTCCGTACCAAACTTAAAAATATAACTACCGGAAAAGTCGTCGAAGTAACCTATACTTCCGGCCATAAGATCAATGAAACCCGCGTTGAGCGCAGGCCATATCAGTTTCTGTATAAAGACGATATGGGATATCATTTTATGCATAAAGAGACCTATGAACAAATCAGTATCGATGAAGACCTGATTAACAATATAGGCCTGCTGAAAGATGGCGGAGATGTGGAAATGGTTATTCATGCAGATACTGAAACAGCATTGTATGCCGAATTGGTACCATCGGTAGTTATGGAGATCACTTATACCGAACCTGGTGTGAGGGGTGATTCATCTTCTACGTCTTCAACGAAACAAGCTACGATCGAAACCGGCATAACCATAATGGTTCCGTTGTTTTGCGTAACCGGCGATAAAATCAGGATAAACACTACTGATAACTCTTATCAGGAACGGGTGAAATTGTAGAGATGCATATATGCGTCTCTACACAGAATCGGCATAATGCACATAGAGACAGATAATTATCAGTCTCTACGCCTATCCAGCGCGACCAGTATAGCGATAAATCCCCAGACTCCGGCAGAGGCTTTATCGGTATCGAGAAAATTATTCATGGTAGCATGCAGGTAATAGGTAACCAGTCCGAATATTACGGTAAGAGCTATCATCTTTAATTCGGCATTGGTTTGTTTACGATAGGCCCTGACTCCAACCGTGATGCTTGCCACCACCAACATTAGCATAAGTGCTCCGCCCAGGAAACCTTCCTCGCTGAGTGGCCCGAAATATTCAGAAT
This sequence comes from Bacteroidia bacterium, assembly GCA_026391235.1. The sequence continues at coordinate 1,765 of JAPLDV010000913.1, forward strand.
GAGCGTTGCCTCCGTCAGCCGCATTCGTACTGATGATGGTCCGTTCTGAGGCCTTCTGATAGGAAGCATATTGAAACATATAGGTGCCCGGGCCAAATCCCAGGAGCGGTTTCTCCTGAAACATCCTGAGTGCACAGCCCCAGCGGTTCAACCGCTCAAGATTGGATGCATCGGTGGAAACATTTGAAATGGATTCCACATGCTTGCCAAGGTTGTCAGACGAATCCTGGCTATTACCCTCCATTTTCATCAGTACCGTTTTCCCTACGACCAGTAACGCCATGACGAGCACAACAAACCCAAGCAGAATGACTCGGCCAGGAACCTTGAACAAAATGATCAGGAAAACGGCAAGCCCCCCTGCCACACTGACCCAGGCAGCACGTGAATAGGAAAAAACCAGTCCGGCTATAAGAAGAGATAATACAACTAATGCTACCGCCCTCATCCAGATCTTGAAGGGTGACTGAATCACATAACCGGCTGCTACTGGCAAAAACAGGGATAAAACAGCTCCGTAATGAGTGTGGTCATTAAAAAAGGGATCTACCGCAGTACTCGATGACTTAACATCATACATCCCTATTGAAAAATGCTTGAATGTAACCACAATAATAATTCCTGCCAGGGGTATCATCAAGGTCCATAGAAATCTTCTGATGTTCAGAGGATTATTGAAAAACTGTACCGCAAGGAAAAAGAAGACCGACAGAAACCATAGTCGCGACACCAGGAATTTGACAGATACAATTGGCATTGTAGATGTAATTGTGGTTATCACGATCCAGGCTATCTGCAAAATAATGATACGCGTTACAGGATGACGCAAGATTGTTCGGTCATACCCGCCGTCCACTGCGAGCCTTAAAAGAAAAACAATCATCATTCCGGCCAGGATCGGCTCTGTCGGAAGAAACATATTAACATCCAGATTCCTGGAAAATTCCTTAAGTGGTACTGACAGGGGAACAAAGAAAAGGACAAACCAGAACAACCAGTGAAATCGATAAATAGCTATCAGAATAATAATTAATCCAATAGGCAGGGCAACCAGTTCAAAATGATTTATAGTAATCAGGAGGGAATTGGCCAAAACAAATCCAAGGCTGATCAGATAGATCAACCCGATTTGAACCCGCTTGTCGCGAAGCAGGTTAGAGGGATTTAATATCGTTGCGATTTTCGATAACACCGATAACGATCATTGCCATCAACAGAGTGATAAACACAGACATCAGCACAATAACCGATCGTTTCGGTCTGTCCTTCTTATCGGCTGGATAGGGTTTTGTAACCACCGCACAATAGGTAATATCTTTTGTAAGCTCCCGGACTGCTTCCTCTCGTTTCTCCAACGTCTCTACAACCATTTTGGAACCACCTTCAACTCTGAGCATAAGGCTCCGGGCCTCAGGGCTTTTTGAAGCCACATTTGTGAAATACTCTTTCAGGGTTTCATTGTCCTTTCCATTTGCAACAGCTGCAAAATATGCTGAAGAAATTCCTTCAGCCTGGCCCGAAATCTCCATTACTCCATATTTCCTGCCAAGTTCACTTAGACAACTAATGATGCTATCCATTCTGTTTTTCCACCGCTGGAGTTCCAGGTTTCTGATATTGAATTCCTCGGCCCACTTGATCCTATGAAGCGACTGTATCTTCTTGTTATAAAACTTTTCCAGTGAATCGCACATTGCAGAAGCCAACAATGGATCGGTATCCAGAACCCGGATCACTACTGCTTCGTTTTCTGTCTTCCTGAAAGAAACCATAGCAGAATACTTTTTGTACAGAAAAGATTTGTAATACTTTTTTTGCGGAGAGATTTTATAATGCTCGTCCAACTTGAAAGCCGCAATCATCTTGTCGCGGATATCACCGGATTCCAAAACTTCGAGCATTTGCTCGGTATAGCTCTCCTCAGAGTATTTACCCATATTCACCGGGTAAATTGTTGACGTCGATTTAAATGTGGGTTTTAAAAGTATCGGCGACGACAATACAATCGAAATAATACATGAGATCAGAGCAATAGTTCCCAGGTGGAATTTCCATCTCATTACCAGGTCAAGTATTGCTTTGTTGTTTAGATAAGGATTCATGGCCATTATTTTAGTTTACGCGTATCAGGTAATATTGCTTTTTCCCTTTTTGAATTAGTAGAAACCGGTTGCGGATAAGTCTTTCAATTGTCACAATCATATCAGGATCTGCGAGTTTCACCTTGTTCATACTGATTCCGCCACCGAGGAGCATTCTGCGTGCTTCTCCTTTTGAAGAAAAAACAGAAGTATGAGCAGCCAGAAGTTCAAACAGGGGAGTCCCCTCGGTGAGAACGTTTCTGTCGATATCGAACGTTGGCACTCCTTCGAATAAAGCCAGGAGGGTACGTTCATCCAGAGAAGACAGTGATTCATGAGTCCCTTTCCCAAATAGAATCTCCGAAGCCTCGATAGCCATGTTAAGGGCTTCCTTCGA
>JAPLDV010000563.1 GCA_026391235.1 Bacteroidia bacterium
GCGAACCACCTTGCCGGTAATAAAATAAGGGTATCCCAGCAAACTATTGGCCAATTGCAGGTCACCCGACAGGAGGCAGTTGCGGATTAGTGTTGAACTTATACGTGCTTGATTATCAGTATGGGTTTCGAGGCGGATGACATCAAATCCATTCAATTTTCCGCAGTTCACGAGGAGTTCCAGATTACCGGAGCCGCCGGAACCAAACCTGAGATCATCACCTACAACAATGACTCCAGGTTTTATATAACGATTGAGGAAGTCATCCAAAAACTGACCAGCGGATTGACCTGCAAATTCAGGTGTAAACGGCACGATCAGCAGATGATCAATGGCCAGTTTGCCAAGCATTTCCGTCTTTTCTTTGAGGCTGGTAAGCAATTTGAAACCGGGGCCGGTTATTCCCAAAACGATTCTGGGATGTGGCCAGAATGTGATAACCAGCGTTTGCGAATGAGATCGTGCAGCAAAGTCCTTAACCCGGGCAAGCAGATTCTGATGCCCGCGGTGAACGCCATCAAAAATCCCTATGGAAACAGATGGCCGGATTAGCTGAAGAGAGAGGGGGTCAGTGTGAACTTGCACGCAGTTTAAATTTCAGCAAAAGTAAAAATTTTCAATACATTTGAACGTTTAATCCCTAATTCAGATGGACTCGAAAACAATCAGATTAGTTGCCGCCAGCCTGTTTTTTGTTGCAGGATGCGGTCAGCAGCCGAATTTTACAATCAACGGAAAACTGGCCGGGGCCAATAGAGATTCTCTGGTTTTGGAGGAGATGACCGCAAAATCTCTGGAGTTGCGGTCAACGATTATTACAGATGCAAGTGGATCTTTCAATTATTCCGATACCGCCGGTAATCCAAGATTGCTTTTTCTCAGGACCAATCAGAATGAATACATAACATTGATGGTTATGAGTGGGGAAAAAATTGCCGTGACTGCGGAAAAGGGGAAAATAAACGCGACACTCAGAATAACCGGCTCACCTCAATCAGAACTGATAATGGAGCTGAACAAGGAGCTGCTCAAAGCAACAAACAAACTCGATTCCCTGAGCAAGCAATACCAGGAACTAAAGGGTAAGGGAAATGACCCACAGGTGGATACCTGGGTTCAGGGAGAATATCGCAAGCTGGTTGAACAACAGCGGAGTTTTATCAGGGCCTTCATTGAGCGTCATGTCGCCGAACCGGCCAGCCTGCTTGCACTATCGCACCAAATCGGACGGGAATCAGTATTAAACGGCAGTACTGATTTCGACCTTTTCAAGAAAGTCGATGCCCAGCTATATAAGAAATATCCGAAATCGATTCTGATTTTGAATTTACATACTTACGTGGAAGCCATGCTGACGCAAATGGAATCGGCCCAGGCACAAAACAAAAGCACCGGAATCGGTTCGGTTGCACCGGATATCTCCTTACCCGATCCGGATAGAAAAACACAGACGCTATCAAGCCTGCGTGGTAAAATTGTGCTGCTGGATTTCTGGGCAGGATGGTGCGGTCCATGCAGACGCGAGAATCCCAATCTTGTAGCGGCATACAGCAAATACCATGATAAAGGTTTCGAAATCTTCCAGGTGTCGCTGGATAAAACCAAACCGGAATGGATCGCAGCCATCCAAAAAGACGGTTTAAACTGGATTCATGTAAGCGACCTGAAATTCTGGAGCTCACCGGTGGCCCGACTTTATGGAATTTCGTCGATACCTGCCAATTTTCTGCTCGACAAAGAGGGTAAAATTATCGGCAGTAACCTTCGTGGCGCAGCGCTTGAGGACGAACTGGCTAAATTATTCCGCTAAAATTGAAACAACAGGGCCTGATATATTTTTTGTCCGACGCCCATCTGGGTGCACCTGACCATCAAAGCAGCCTAAAGCGGGAGATGATGCTGGTGGCTTTTCTCGATGAGATTAAAGATTCAGCCTCTGAAATTTTCTTCATGGGCGATCTATTTGACTTCTGGTTTGAATATAAGAGAGTGGTTCCAAGGGGATTTTCCAGGATTCTCGGAAAGATTGCAGAGCTGTCGGACCGGGGAATCCGGTTGCACTATTTTACCGGGAACCATGATATCTGGATGTTTGATTATCTTACGCAGGAGACCGGCATCAAGTTGTACCGGCATCCGACGGCCATTACGCTGGATGATAAGCACTTCTTTCTGGCCCATGGTGATGGTCTGGATGAACAAGACCATACCTTCCGGCTGTTAAAATGGATCTTCACGAACAAATTTCTGCAGTGGGTCTTTGCGCGCCTCCACCCGAACTTCGCCTTTTGGATAGCCAATGGCTGGTCGAGGCACAGCCGCTCCCTTCATGGAGTGGATCCTTTTAAGGAAGAAAAAGAACCGATCGTACAATATTCAAGAAAATATCTTGAGCACAAGGGGTATGATTACCTGGTTTTCGGCCATCGCCATTGCCCGGTTGATTATCGGCTGAACGATCATACACGTTTGTTTATACTGGGCGATTGGCTGAGTCATTTCAGCTATGCGGTGTTTGACGGGGAAACCTTGCAACTGAAACACCTGTAGGGACAACCAGCTTCCTTCGGAGCATTGTCATCCCCGCGAAGGCGGGGACCGCTTCACTCTAACGAGGTGACCATGAGAGCAATGTGGACGTTCCCAAAGGCTTTTCGTGTAAGGGTAGCGATCCCCGCCTTCGCGGGGGTGACAATGTCGCATGTGGTCAGAGAAAGTGAGTGGGCGTGGGTGTGGTTGGGGGATTACTGCTTAATCCGCATGCTGTAGAATGAGCGGTAAACGAATACCAGGGCAATAACGAAGAAGACTGCTCCGATGTATGGTGCGAGGTTTGTTCCGCCGCTATCTTTTGCTTTCAGGGTCATCTCGATAGATATTTCAGCAGCCAGCAATCCAAAAAGTGTAGAGAACTTTATGATCGGGTTGAGAGCAACCGAAGAAGTGTCCTTGTAGGGATCACCTACAGTATCACCAACTACGCAAGCCTCATGCAGGGGAGTTCCCTTTTCTTTCAAATCTACCTCGACCACTTTCTTGGCATTATCCCATGCGCCACCTGCATTAGCCATGAACATAGCCTGAAACAATCCGAATACAGCAATCGAGATCAGATAGGCGACAAAAAAGTTCGGGTTAAAGAATGCAAAGGCCAGGGTAATACAGAAGAGGACAATGAAAATATTCCACATCCCTTTTTGAGCATATACGGTACAGATTTTCACAACAGCGATCGAGTCATTGATATCCGCCTTGGCCTTGTCCAGATTAATAGATTTCTTAATAAACTCAACGGCGCGATGGGCTCCGGTAGTTACCGCCTGAATAGAGGCGCCTGTAAACCAATATATTACTGCCCCACCGGATATGAATCCGAGTATAACCGGTGCATCAGTTAAGCTAATACTCAGCATTCCAACTTTATTAAGGATAAGGATAATACTGAATATCATGGTAGTTGCACCAATTACCGCGGTGCCGATCAAAACCGGTTTAGCGGTGGCTTTAAATGTATTGCCTGCGGAGTCATTGGCTTCGAGATAATGCTTGCCCTCTTCGAAATTTGGATCAAATCCAAAATCTTTTTTGACTTCAGCATGAATTTTGGGGATCGATTCGATCTGTGAGAGTTCAAAAACAGACTGGGCATTATCGGTAACCGGTCCGTAACTATCGACCGCAATTGTGACCGGTCCCATTCCCAGAAAGCCGAATGCCACGAGTCCAAATGCAAAGATGCTCGGATAGGTCATGATAGTATCAAGTCCCATACTTGAAATCCGGTAGGCTGTAAACATGAGTCCCATCATAACCATTCCTTTCCAGAAGGCTGCGAAATTACCGGCCACCAATCCTGAAAGGATATTCAGGAAAGCACCACCTTCGCGTGAAGCGCTTACAATTTCGTTCACGTGACGTGATTTTGAGCTGGTAAAAGCCTTGGTCAGTTCAGGGATAATGGCAGCAGCAGCGGTTCCACAACTGATAATGGTTGCCAGTTTCCACCAGAGACCTTCACCCAGTGTGTTTTGAAGAAGAAGCCAGCTGGCGAGGTAAGTCATGATGAT
>JAPLDV010000521.1 GCA_026391235.1 Bacteroidia bacterium
TTAACGGATATGCTGTCGCTCAGGCTGATTCCGAGGTTCTCCTTGAAAGCCCGCAGCTGTGCAGCATTTTCCACTTTCGAAAGGTCGTAATTGTTGACCGCCTCGCTCAGGTCGACCTCCATCTGGAGAGCTTCCACCTCACGGATCAATCCGGCCTTGTATTTGCTCTGTGCGATATTGCTCGCTTCCTGCTGCCTTTCCAGACTCAGCCTCGCAATATTCATTTTCTCCTGCGTCGATAATAGGGTAAAAAAGTCCTGACTGATATAGTACACCAGGTCGAGCTCTTCTCTCTTCAGCTGCTTCATGCTCAATTCATATCCCAGTTTCGCCTGCTGATAGCTCATCCGGATATTGTTAAACCCGAAAAAAGCCTCGATGGGCTGCCGGAGTCCAATGCTCGAGGTCAGTTGTGCATTCCGGTCGTTGGCATAATAGTCGATATAGTTTTGGGCCCCTGTTCGAATGTAAAGGCTCCCGTCGGTTGGCAATGGCTGGCTGATGGTAAGGGAACCGCTTAACTGATTTTGCCTGACCGGAAAAAAGGAAATACCGGTACTGTCCTCCCATTGCCTGATGGTTTCGGTGTATTGGGGAAGGGTCATATCGAGACTCACGTGGGTCCTGTTCTGGCTCACAGCCGCTTTGAGATTGAACGCAGCTGATTGCAGTCGATGCTGCAGGAGCTGCATCCTGATACTTTTTTGCCGGGCAAGCAGGATACTGGTTTCAAGATCGAGACGGTAAATTTCCTGGGCCTTTATCCCGGACGTAAAACTGAAGGCTGCAAGAAAGATCAGTGCGGTTTTTATAATCGAAGCCATTTTTGATTGGTTAATAGGTTATTAGATACTGGTGACTGGGTACTGTTTACTGGCTACTGGCTACTGCCTACTGCCTACTGGTACAATTAGTTGGGGTTGGGCGTATCGGAGGTGATCATTCCGTCGCGGAGAAGAATGATCCGCTTGCAGCAGGCGGCAATATCCCTTTCATGGGTGATCACAAGGATTGTATTACCCTCGGCATGCAATTGTTTGAAAATATCCATGATTTCAATACTGCTCGCGGTATCAAGTGCACCAGTGGGTTCATCAGCAAGGATGATGCCGGGGCTGTTCACGAGTGCCCGCGCAATGGCCACACGCTGCCGCTGCCCGCCCGATAGCTCCGTCGGCCGGTGGCGCATCCTGTCGGCCAAACCAACCTTTTCCAGCGCCTGCCGTGACATGTCCAGGCGCGTCAGCTTGTCGATGCCGGCATACATCAAGGGCAACTCCACATTCTCCAGGGCGGTCATCCGGGGAAGAAGGTTAAATGACTGAAAAATGAATCCGATATGCTTGTTGCGTATTTCCGACAGGCTGTCATCGTCGAGACCGGTTACATCGATATGATTAAAACGGTAAATCCCCGAAGTCGGTGTATCCAGGCATCCCAGAATGTTCATCAGCGTTGATTTGCCGGATCCGGAAGGTCCCATGATGGCCACGAATTCGTTATGGGCAATTTGCAGGTCGATTCCACGCAAAGCAGCCACTTCGACGCTGTCCATACGGTAATCCTTAGTCAGATTTTGAATATCTATAAGCATAATAATAAGCTCTTTATCTGGGTTTTATTCATGGCGAATCGATTCGATGGGACTCAGGTTGGAAGCCTGCTTGGCCGGGAGATATCCGAAGGTGATTCCTACCAATACCGAAAAGCCAAAAGCGATGAGGATACTGTACAGGGTGATAATGGTCTGTACCTCCGTTACCCAGGCGATAGCCAGGGAGAGCGAGATCCCCAGGATTACCCCGATAATTCCGCCCGTGATGCTGAGTACTACCGCTTCGGTTACAAACTGGC
>JAPLDV010000467.1 GCA_026391235.1 Bacteroidia bacterium
CCTGTCCCGAGTTAAAATCCGAGCCGGAGAAAACAGTCCGTCGATTTATGAACCACCCGGCAGTTGTCGGTTACCACCTGATGGATGAACCAAATATCGGTTTATACCCTGAACTTGGGAATTGGGCGAAAAGGATACAATCCATTGATAACAAGCACTTCTGTTATGTGAACCTTTTCCCAAATTTTGCAGATTCGACTCAGTTGGGAACCAAGGATTACCGAAAATATGTGAGCGAGTGTGCCAGGCAAATCCCTTTGGAGTTTATGTCTTTCGACTACTATCCGGTTATGAAAGACCGCCTGTCTAAAACCTGGTACGAAAACCTTGAGCAGTTTTCCGATGAGGCAAAAAAAGCAGGAAAGCCATTCTGGGCATTTGCGCTCACCACTAATTATGATGACGGGCATCTTACTCCTCAGACATTGGCTTCGCTGAGGCTCCAGGTATACAGCGATCTGGCTTATGGTGCGCAGGGAATTCAATATTTCACTTATTGGTCTGCTACATCTGTCAATGCACCGTCGGGCGAAGATCAACGGGGAGCTCCCATCAGCGCGGCGGGTAAAAGAAGCGTTGTTTATGACCGCGTAAAGCTCATGAGTGAGGAAATAAAAAACCTGTCGGGTGTTTTCCTGGGATCAAAAGTTGTGTGGGTAAGGCATACCGGCAAAGGGATGATTCCCGGCGGAACCATTCGCCTGACTTCTCTTCCGGCTGCGATTAAAGTGCTTGACACCTCCGGTGCCCCAGCCTTGGTATCGCTCCTGGAAAAGGGGGAAAACTACTTTCTCCTGATTGTAAACAAGGATTTTTTAAGCAGCATTAATCTGACTGTTTACGGGGATGAGTCGGTAAAAAAAGTACTCAAAGATGGAACCATTGTACCGGCCAGTGTTTACGAAAATTCCATGGAGCTGGATCCGGGCGATGCCGCCATCTATATGTTTCCGAAAGGTAATATCCTATGAAAAAACAACAACTTCAAAAAATCCTGAATGATATCAGTTCTGTAAAGATTGCGCTGGTTGGTGATTTTTGCCTCGATGCCTATTGGTTCATTGATGAAGCCATGAGTGAAATCTCGGTGGAAACCAACCAGGCAACCCGACCCGTGAGGCAGCAAAAATATTCACTTGGCGGGGCAGGCAATGTTACCAGTAACCTTGCCGCCTTGGGCGTCAAAGATATCCGCGCTTTTGGTGTAATCGGCACTGATCCGTTCGGCGCAGAAATGGTCAGGGTTATGAATGCCACAGGAATAAACCCGGGAAATCTGCTGATCCAGGAACAAGAATGGCACACACATACCTATGCTAAACCATATATCGATGACCGGGAGCTGAACCGTGTCGACTTCGGTAATTATAACCATTTGTCAATAGAGACTGCTGATCGTTTGATTGGCAATCTGATACGGGACATTCCCGAAGTAGATATTGTCATCATCAACCAGCAGGTACCTTCAGGTATTCATACCGACTACTTTAAAAAGAGGCTGGTTGAAGTGATACTACAGTTCCCGGCAAAAACTTTTATCGTCGATAGCCGCAGCTTCAATGACTATTACGATGGAGCTATACGGAAAATGAATGACACCGAAGCTGCCAGGTTGTGCGGGCTCAACAAAAAACCGGATGAAGTGGTGCTCTATTCTGAAGTTGTTTCATCGGCGAAAGAACTGTTTGAACGTTACCGGAAACCGCTGTTTATCACCCGGGGCAGCAAAGGATCTTTGACCATTGATGAGGCAGGTATATCAGAAATACCCGGACTGATGATCCTTTCGAAAGTGGATACCGTTGGAGCCGGCGATAGTTATCTGGCTGGAGCGGCATCGACCCTGGCGGCAGGATACGACATGGAAGTTGCTGCACAGATCGGATCCTTTGTTGCCGGGGTTACTGTACAGAAATTATTCCAGTGCGGAACCGCGACACCCGAAGAAATACTCACAATCGGGCTGGATCCGGATTTTATTTTTGCGGCAGAATTAGCTGAAAATAAAAGACATGCCACATACCTGACGGGTACTGAAATCGAAATCATCAATCAATGGGAGAAAAAACTTCAGATCGAACATATCATATTTGACCACGACGGAACCATCTCAACCCTCCGTGAAGGCTGGGAATTGATCATGTCCCCCATGATGATCAAAGCAATTCTGGGTGATAAATATCAGGAAGCAGATGAAGTATTGTACCAGAAAGTAAAAACCAGAGTTGATGAATTCATTGACAAAACAACCGGAATCCAGACGCTTGTCCAGATGCAGGGATTAATGGATTTGATCCGGGAATTTAGCTGCGTACCCGAAGAAAAAATGCTTGATGAATTTGGATACAAACTGATTTACAATGAAGAGTTGCTGATCATGGTCAAAGAGCGGGAACAGAAACTGTCGCGGGGTGAGCTGGTATTGGAAGATGTTACCCTAAAAAACGCCGTTCCGTTTCTTCAAAAGCTCTGTGATGCAGGCATTAAGCTCTATCTGGCCAGCGGTACTGATGAAGTGGATGTGAAAAGTGAGGCCCGGGCTTTAGGTTACGATCATCTGTTTGAAGGCAGAATTTTCGGAGCTGTCGGAGATGTTACCAAAGAGGCTAAAAAAATTGTTCTCGACCGGATTCTGGATTCCATTGGCGAAACTGCTTTCGGAAAGGTGGCTACATTCGGCGATGGTCCTGTTGAAATTCGGGAAACCCGTAAAAGAGGCGGAGTTACCATCGGAATTGCCAGTAACGAACTGAGACGTTATGGCCTCAATGAGCATAAGCGTACACGGCTAATCAAAGCAGGTGCTGATATTATTGTTCCTGATTTTTCACAATATCCACAGTTAGCTGGTTTGTTGAATATTTAATTTCAGAATATGCCTTACCCAAAATTGGACAGGGATCAACTTGCAATCAAGAAATTAAGCGAACGAAAAAGCAAGGTATATATCGAAAGAGATCATATCCCGGTCACACAAAAACCTGCTGGTCTTTCTGAAACCGGACGTGAGTTGATCGAAAAAACCGCAGGCCGTATCAGATTGGCCAAACAGGAGCAAAGATCTGTAATGCTTGCGTTTGGCGCTCATACCATTAAAAACGGTATGGCTCCCGCTTTGATGGCATTGATGAAGGAAGGGTGGGTGACCCATTTATCGACTAACGGTGCCGGCATCATCCACGACTGGGAGTTTGCATTTCAGGGAAAATCGAGTGAAGATGTTCGTGAGAATGTTGAACACGGGCAATTTGGGATATGGGACGAAACGGGTTTCTTTATTAATCTGGCACTGATTGTCGGGGCTTATGAAGGATTGGGATATGGCGAATCTGTAGGGAAAATGATCTCCCGGGAAGGATTGCAGATCCCGGAAATCCCGCAGTTGCAGGATGAGGCAATCAACAAAATAGAAATTCATCCTGATCTTGCCGCTGCAGCAATTGATCTGGCAGGGACTATTCAAAAATTCAATTTGCAGTCAGGATTCATGACTATTCCTCATCCTTATAAAAAATATTCGGTACAAGCCTTCGCTTATGACCTGGGAATCCCATTTACCGGACATCCGATGATTGGCCACGACATCATTTACAACCATCCGATGAACCATGGAGCTGCATTGGGCAGAACTGCCTTGAATGATTTCCTCAGTTTTGCAAAAAGTGTCAGCAATCTTGACTACGGAGTGTACCTCTCGATAGGATCCGCGGTTATGTCACCCATGATTTTTGAAAAAGCACTATCAATGTCGCAGAACCTTAAGATTCAGGAAGGCGGGCATATCGATCACCATTACATGCTGGTTGTGGACTTAGCAAAATCCGACTGGGACTGGCAAAAAAGCGGTGAACCTCCGATGGATAATCCGGCTTACTACCTGCGCTATTGCAAAACATTCCAACGGATGGGAGGAGAGATGGATTATCTGACTGCCGATAACCGGGATTTTTTATTGGCTCTTTATCAGGAACTTAGTCCAAGTCAAGGTGGTCATTAAGTACCTACCCCCTAACCCCCTCCCTGAAAAAGGGAGGGGGAACGAGCTCTGATTTTCCCTCGGAGCAAACCCCTCCCTGCATTCAGGGAGGGGCAGGGGTGGGTACCTAATGACAAGCAGGGGGATGTACTTAATAACGAAATAGGGGTAGAACCACTTTACATTGAACTAAAATCTAAACACCATGATAAACAAAAATGAACTATCAACCTTCAAAAAAGAAGCTGAAAACCATCTGGTAAACGAGCTGCTGCCATTCTGGATCACCCGCATGACAGATGAGGTTAACGGCGGGTATATCACTCATTTTGACAAAGATGGAAATGATTCAGGCGAAGATGAAAAGTCGCTGATCGCTCAAACCCGTTGTTTGTATACCCTCGCTTCAGCCCATCGTGCCGGTTACGGAGACGGGAAATTTGCCCGGTTAGCCAAACATGGCGCTGATTTTCTGATCAATAAAATGTGGGACAAAGAATTTGGTGGATTTTTCTGGATGATGGATCGGAAAGGAAACGTAAAAATCGATCAGAAAATAATCTACGGACATAGTTTCGCTATTTACTCGTTAAGTGAATATACTCTGGCAACAAACGATCCGCACGGAATCGAATATGCCGAAAAGGTATTTGACCTGATTCAAAAGTACTGTGCCGATACCATGTATGGCGGTTATTGGGAGATGTTTCATCGTGATTGGACCCTTTGCGGGCCGGGAAGCCAGGGAGGTGACCGGAAAACACTCGATGTCCACATGCATCTGATGGAAGCCTATACAACGCTTTACGAGTGTACCGGCAAAGAGGTGCACCGAAGGAAGTTGCTGGAAGATATTGATCTTTTGGTAAACCGGATTATCCATCCGGTTTATAAAACCGGCATACCACAATTCTTCAAGGATTGGACCGTTGCCCCTCAGATTAAATTCGACATCATTTGGGGATGGGACCGGTTCTCGGACGAAGGACAGAAAGGCAATGCAACCGATAATACCTGCTACGGGCACAATGCTGAATTTGTTTGGCTGATGATTCATGCGCTTAAAATTTTGAAAATCAACCCAAATAGTTATTCAGATTTGTTCCGGATTATTCTCGATCACACAGTTAACAATGGCATTGATTATGAATTTGGTGGTGTTTATGTAGAAGGCCCGCACTCAGGCGGTGTGTATGATAAGGAAAAGGAATTCTGGCAGCAGGCCGAGGTGTTGATTGGCCTGCTCGATGCCGTAATCATGTTTGGCGATCAAAAATACTGGGAGGCTTATAAAAATGTTCATCGTTTTGTTATGGATAAAGCCGTCAACAAGGGTGTAGGAGAGTGGTATCCGTTGCTCTCACGCCGGGGTGAACCGATCTGGACACACATGAGTCACTCCTGGAAGATCAACTATCATACGGTAAGGTCAATGATTCAAAGCATAAAAAGATTAAAATTAATTGAGTCGATTTAATACTTTATAATTATGAAAAAAATATCTGTATTATTAATTGCATTTATGATTTGTTTTGGCGGAGTTGCTGAAGCCCAATCGAAA
>JAPLDV010000075.1 GCA_026391235.1 Bacteroidia bacterium
CTGGCTGCATCACTGGGGTTGACCTTTATTGATCTTGATCGCTTCATCGAAACCGAGGAGAATCGCACGATACCTGAAATATTCGAAAAGGATGGTGAAGCCGGTTTCAGGAAGATCGAATCCAATGCGCTGAATAGGCTACTCAACCACCGGCACCAAGTGATTGCCATCGGCGGTGGTACCCCCTGCAATCCTGAAAACCTTCAGATAATTAAGGAAAAATCGTTGTCGATTTACCTTAAAATAAGCGAACCGCAATTGCTGCATCGGCTCATCCATTCCTCAACCACGAGACCATTACTGAAGGGGAAATCCGAATACGAAACCCAATCCTATATTTCAGATCTCCTGGCTATCCGTGAGCCATTTTATCTTCAGGCAGATATAATCATTGAATCGGATGAGATTACTACCGGGATGATTTTATCGCATTTACCAACGAGTGTATAATGCTGTTGGTGAGTCATTTAAATTTCTTCCTGCCGAATACCGTTGTATGCGGGAAGGTCCCGGCCTTCGCCGGGATGACAAGTATTTTGGCAGTATTACTGCCTACTGCCCACTGCCCACTGCCTACTTCCTAATGGACTGCTATCCTTCTTTTCTTTTGATCTTCAGCACCTGTCCGGTCTGCAGCTTTGAGCCCGTCATCTGATTCAGCTTCATAATGTCCTCATGACTGATCCCGGGATATTTCTGGGCAATAGTCCAAAGATTATCGCCTGACCGCACGGTGTATAAAACGAACTGGTCTTTTGAGCCGGCGGAAAGCACTTGAGTTGCCCGTTCTTCAGCTTGTCCGGTACCATTTTCTTTACCAACTCTCGACTGCTTTTCGGCAAAGGTAAGTCCGTCGATTTCCCGAAAATCATCAGCCTTCGATTTGGAAACATAAACAGTTAACGATTGACCCGCGCGCAAACTATTGCCATCCAAACCATTCCAATCTTTAATTGCGCCTATTCCAACCTCGTACCACGAGGATATATAGCCAAGATTATCGCCCGACTTCACCGTATAGGTTAAGGCAATATCATTACCGGAAGACTCAACCGGCTTTGTTTTTGATTTTGTTTTGCGTGAGCGCGCTGGTTCCTTATCCATATTATTTTTTGCCAGATAAACATTCTGTTTAAAGTTCAGAATGGAATCCTGCAAGGTGATAAACGAACTGATTTTATCCTCCGGCAAACGTAAATCAAACGGTCCGCCGGCAGCCGGAAGGATCTTCCTGCGGTATTTCGGATTCAGCATCTGCAGAGTAGCCAGATCCACTCCCAATACTTCTGATACTTGTCCAAGATGCAATTCATGGCGAACCATAACAGTATCCGAGTTGATAGGTATTTCTGGTTTAACCGCATAGAAACCATAATCTTGAGAATAATTCATGATATAGGCGGCGGCTATGAAAGCAGGTACAAATCCGCGGGTTTCCCTGGGCAGATAATAAAACACATCCCAATAATTTTTCTTGCCCCCGGCTCGCTGAATGGCCTTTTTCATATTTCCAGGACCGCAGTTATAGGCGGCAATCACCATGTGCCAGTCGCCAAACATACCATAGAGTTCTTTCAAATAACGGCATGCTACCTCGGTGGATCTTTCCGGGTCGAGCCGTTCGTCAATGAACGAATTCACATTCAGTTTGTACAGTTTTGCCGTTCCCAGCATAAACTGCCACATCCCCTGGGCGCCAGCCTTCGATTTAGCTACCGGATTAAGCGCTGATTCAATAATCGGAAGATATTTAAGTTCAAGGGGAAGACCGTATGCATCCAGTTTCGACTCAATCATCGGGAAGTAGTAATCTGAAAGTCCAAGCATGATCGATACCTGTTTTCGGCGGCTTTTCGTATAAAGATCCAGATAACTCCTCACCTGCTTATTGTAGGTCAGCTCTATAGCAGAAGGAATACCAGCCAACCTTTTGATGAAAACCGAGTCCGGAAGATCCGGGATGTTGTTGTCTTTTGTAAAGGCGAGAGTTGTATCCTGGTAAAACCGGACCGGCAGACGACTATTCTGCCAGGCCAGGTAAAGACTGTCGAGGCTCTGCAGGTATTGCTGATAAACCGGATCCTTTGCAGGATTTACCGAATCAATGGTTATCAGATTACCCGTTTGCTGGCCCATCACCAGGGTCGACCAGCATAATAAGATGACAGAAAGGGTATTGCGAAAAGTCTTTCGTAGGTTCATGCTCATTTGCTATTTAGTACAAAACTCAATCCAACGCCTGGGCTCATCCTTCCAACCCAAAGGGCTATTGGCCGAATTCGGAGGCTAAGATCTTCACTCACATCCCAATTGAATAAATTGGCATCCACATTCGCATCAATAATAGTCAATCCATGCCAAGCAAGCAAGAGAATTACCGATAAATCTCTTAAACGACGATAACCATCAATATTGGCCAACAACTCAGCAGCGGATTTACCACTCTGATTTACTGTTGATTCCAAAGTGTCGGTAAGGGCTAAGTAATTATCTTTGGAATATTTATAGTTTTTTTGATTGGTTAATAATCGATAGCCGATAAAAGAATATCCCACATAAGCAACTGGAATTTTCCAATATTTTCGATTATAAGCCTGGCCGGCACCTGGTATGATTGCTGCAAGGATAGTTGCCTTGCTGGCTGAATGAATGGTTTTAGCTGTTTTATGGCCGGATGCAATGGAGTCGGTGTTGTTTTGCGCCGGGGCAAAATCACTCAAGCCGGGCGTCAGTATTAGTAATATCGACAACGCCAGCCAATTTAACCTATTTCTTACAACCCCCAAAATTCGAATTTACTCTTTTATTTGGTCCAATTTGCCCAAAATATTTTCAAGCTCTTCATCAGAATTAAACGTCAGGATGATCTTCCCTTTTCCCTTGCTGTTCCGGTTAAACTGGACCCCAACCTGGAAGTAACGTTTCAATTGATCTTGTAATTGCCCATACTCCAGGGGCATCTCTCGTTTTTCCTTAATTTTCGACAAACGTTCAGCTTGAATTTGCCGGACCAAATCCTCAATCTTTCTGACAGTCAGGTTATTATCAAGAATTTTTTGATATATGACTAATTGTACGGATGGATCTTCAATATTGATCAGCGTTCGGGCATGGCCCATCGAAAGTTTCGCTGTCCGGAGCCCAAGCTGAATCTCAGCCGGCAATTTCAGCAACCGGAGATAATTGGAGATGGTCGACCGTTTCTTTCCCACCCGGTCGCTCATATTTTCCTGTGTAAGCTTGCATTCATCGATCAACCGCTGATAGGATATGGCAACCTCAATGGGGTCAAGATCCTCGCGCTGAATATTTTCAACCAGCGCCAGCTCGAGCATCGACTGGTCATCAGCCGTTCTGACGTAGGCCGGAATCCGTGTAAGTCCGGCAATCACCGAAGCCCGCAATCGCCGTTCTCCGGCAATAAGCTGATATTTTTTATCAGT
>JAPLDV010000476.1 GCA_026391235.1 Bacteroidia bacterium
GCTTTGAAAGCAAGGAGTATGCCGCCTACTTCTGGACTGCCTCCACCATTGATGGCGACAATGGCTGGCGGCGGGGAATTTGTTCAGATAGCCCGGGCATCAGCCGGCAGGAAGACCGGCGTTACTTTGGGTGCTCGGTTCGCTGTGTAAAAGACTGACAAATAAATATGAAGTATGAATTAAGAGATTCGAGGACCAGTTTTGAATTTTAAAGTACGAGATTCAGGGAAATGAGCATCAGCTAAGCCCTCTATTCGTAAGACGCAATTATGCGTCTCTACTTGAATCTGTAATTTCAAAATTCAAAACTGGCCCTCGAATCTCTAACATCAAAATTCCTAACCTTTTAACCTCCTAACCATTAACCCAATACCCATGAAAAACTTAACTTCCCTCCTGTGTGCCCTGGTCCTGCTGCTCCTCGGAAGCTGCCGGCAGCAATCAGACACGGTCGTCGGCGGTGCGATCCTGTCCGACCTGATGCGCCCGATCGACGGGCGAAGCATGCGTTCAACCTCTACCAAAACCGATTCGCTTGGAAAACCTATTGCCCACAACGCCGATAATTCCAGGGTGATGGCGGGTAAGAGCAAAATAGTGCTGGATGTTAAAGGCCCCGGAGTGGTAACCCACATGTGGTTCACGTTCCTCGGTCCAGGCAAGCACCCCTGGGCAATTAACGGCTCAGCAACTCATCAGGAAATGCTTATACGGATATATTATGACGGCAGTGATGTTCCGGGGGTGGAGGCTCCTTTTGGCGACTTCTTTGCCAACTGTTTCGGAAAACGGTCGGAGGTTATCAGCTTGCCAATCATTGTTGAAGATGCAGATTCGTACAACTCCTTCTGGCCCATGCCTTTTCAGAAATCGATCCGGATCGAGATCGTCAATCAGAGCAAAGAAAAGAATATCAACCTGTTGTATTACAATATCGACTGGATCAAGAAAGATAAGCTACCTGCTGAAACTCCCTATTTCTATGCTCAATACCGGCAGGAGTATCCAACAAAGCCGGGTGATGATTATCTGATCCTGGAAACCGAAGGGAAGGGCCATTATGTAGGAACAGTAATGGCCGTGCGCACCCGGAGCCCATCCTGGTTCGGCGAGGGCGATGAGAAGATCTATATCGATGGAGAAAAAGATGCATCTATCTGGGGAACAGGTACTGAAGATTATTTCCTGTCGGCATGGGGACTGAAAAGCGGGGTGAACACGCCCTATTTCGGAACCGTTTATTTTGATCAGTGGGGAATTGTTGGCGGACACACCTCGGCATTCCGCTGGCACATTGCCGATCCTATTGTATTTAATACCGGGATCAAGGTCACGATTGAGCATTACGGATGGATCTCTCCGGATGAAAATATCGAACGGCGCGCCCACAGCTGGAATGAAAGGGAAGATGATTTTGCGACCGTGGCTTATTGGTATCAAACCGGTATCCCAACCTGCAAGAGGGAAACTCCACCTGCCGAAGAACGGATTCTCCCGAACCTGGATGTTATTGTTCCTGCCAAAGACGTGATAGCAAATAAGGCTTTCAAAGGCGGGAATCCTCAGTTTCAGGAAGATCTTGAATTCTATTTGGGAGGTCAGCTCCTTTTTGTACCATCGGGGGACCAAGCCTCCATGGAGATTCCTTTTACCGTATCGGAAAAGAAACCGACCCGGCTTTTGCTGAGCGTGACCAGGGCCCCCGATTATGGCATCTGGCAGGCGTACCTGAACGGCATCAAGGTAGGAAGTCCGATGAACCTGTATGACGAAAAGATACATGAATGGGAGCATCACCTGCTGGATTTCTGGCCCGATCCCGGGAAATATATCCTGGAATTGAAACTTATCGGAAAGGATCAGCGATCAACGGGAAAACTCCTTGGGATCGAGTCGGTAAGGCTGCGTGAACGCCGTCCGAGGGTAACCGGCTTTGCTTTTAACAAGGATGATGACTGGAAAACTAACCCGATACTGTACGAATAAAATACGTCGGCGCTTCGTTAGGCGGAAGAATGGAACGCGGATGACGCGGATCCCTGCGGGAGCGCGGATTCGACCCAAACGGGGGTGGGCCAAAATGCCCCAGACTGAAGTCCGGGGTTAATGATGAGACCTTTTCAATCTCGGATCACCTTGAAGCTATCTTGTAATATATTCAATGTCAGTATATTACAAAATTATTCAAATGAAATATCGGTAGCCTTCATTAACCCCAGGTTTCAACCTGGGGGTGTCCCAGCGGAGCATCCGCGTCAAAGTTCTTCTGTCATTCCCGCGAAAGCGGGAACCGCGTTCCATTTTCTAATACCTCGGTTTCCGGACTGTTGCGGCGCCGGAAGTCTGCCGGGCAACCGGCCGCCGGAACTCCTGCTTCGGGGCTTTCACCGGATGATGGTCGATCAGTGGATAGTCATGGTCCTCCCAAACAGGTATCCGTATTGTAATCAGTTTCTCGATATCCTTCAGAAAGGATTTCTCTTCGGCATCGCAGAACGAATAAGCAGTTCCGTTGGCCCCTGCCCTGGCGGTACGGCCGATTCGATGCACGTAGGTTTCAGGGATATTCGGAATCTCGAAATTGATCACGAATTCCATATCGTCGACATCGATGCCGCGTGCTGCAATATCGGTGGCCACAAGCACCCGCGTGCTCTTTTCCTTGAAATTCGACAATGCTTTCTGCCTGGCATTCTGGCCTTTGTTACCGTGAATGGCTTCGGCCTTTATATTATTCCGGACAAGAACCTTAACTACTTTGTCGGCTCCGTGCTTGGTGCGCGTGAATACCAGTGCTGTCCTGATTTTAGAATCCCTCAGCACATCAACCAGCAAAGCATTTTTGTTGCCTTTGTCAACAAAGAAAACGTATTGCTGAACGGTATCAACCGTTGTCGCTGAAGGAGTTACCATCACTTTTAAAGGGTTATGCAGGATAGTAGCCGCCAGCTTCACGATCTCGGGAGGCATGGTGGCAGAGAAAAAAAGCGATTGCCTTTTAACGGGCAATGCTGCAAGAATTTTCTTTACATCATGGATAAAACCCATATCCAGCATGCGGTCGGCTTCATCCAGCACAAATATTTCGATATCCTTAAGGGTGATATATCCCTGGTTCATCAGATCGAGCAAACGGCCTGGAGTGGCTACGAGGATATCCACACCCCGCTGCAAGATGGTGGTCTGCGGACCCTGAGCCACTCCGCCGAAAACTACGGTGGAGGTTAATCCGGTGTACCTGCCATACGCCTTAAAACTTTCATCAATCTGTATGGCGAGTTCACGTGTAGGGGTAACAATCAGACTTCTGATTTTTCTTCTTCTGTCGTTAATGTGGTTAGCACGAAGTAGTTGAAGAATTGGTACCGCAAATGCTGCGGTTTTTCCGGTGCCGGTCTGAGCGCAGCCCAGGAGGTCGGTCCCTCTTAAAACTATCGGTATTGCTTGTTCCTGAACGGGTGTTGGAGTGGTGTAGCCTTCTTCTTGTAATGATTTGAGAATCGGTTCAATAATGTTTAACGAATGAAATTCCATGAATACAATTTAGTGAAAATATTGAATATTAATAATTTACAAAGGTAATACAATTATTCGGATAAAAAGTTGATGCAATCGGGTTTCGAACCAGAGGGAGGTTGCCGAAAATTCTGCTGAGATTGTTGGGATTGTTGTGATTGCTTGGATCTCCGGTTCAGCCTTGTTACAATTCTAAACGTCCGTAGTCCTCAAGTCTTACCATTATGAAAAAAGCCTTAGATTTGGGCAAATAAACCAAAACACCCAATCAGATTATGGAATTTGTAAAAGTTGCTTTTGTTATTTCCCTTTTCATTTCGTTATGTAAAGGCGGAGCGTGTATCGGTCTCGGTATTTTACTGCTGAACTATGTTGAATCCTTAGTAACGCTGTTTACCAGGCGGGCAGTGCCGGAAGATTTGCCGGATGCCAGATCAGGTAACCAGGCGATGCCGACAATCAGATTTATCGGAATACTGTTCATATTGCTTGGCATCGGGATCATTATACTGGGTTCAATTACGATGGTCGCAGGCATCAGCCTGGGCAGCCAGAATTTAAATCTGAAGTTTTAGATCCGTCACTATTTCACAACTTTTAAAAATCCAGGGGATGAAAAAAGTATTGTTGCCGGTATTCGTATTTTTCTTTTCGGGAATGATTCTATTAATGCCATCCTGCAAAAAGGACAAGGATCCATTTGATGAGGATTCCCAAAAATCGTATGAAGCTGTTATCGAATTGCAAAATAAAAGCCTTCAAAAGTTTAATGAATTCCTGATCACCCAGGATACAACCGGCGCCAAAGAATCAGTTGCAACCTGGTTCAAGGGCGATGCTTTGGTGGAGTGGGCCACGGTAACCGCACAAGGTGTTATGGTCAAATATGTCAGTGGAATATGCGGTGGGTTGGTCGTGGATTATCAGCGCAAACCGGAAATTGGCAAACCCCTGACCGTAATGAACCAGACCTTGGATCATCCGATACCCTATAAACTTACTTCGAAGAAAAAAGCAGTGATCCTGGCGGCATTCTACGATTCCTGGAGCAGCTGGGTCGATTATCAGAAAAACAATTGGGATGTGCAACTGGCACGGGATGGATTCCCTTCCACGGAAAGAGTCACCAATAAATCAGTTACCCTCGATAAGCTTACCACGCTTAATCAATATGGGGTAATTGATTTTAATACACATGGAATTATCTGGCCCGCCGGGAATGCAGTTGATGACATAGCGATGCTGACCTATGAGATAGAAAACATTTCAACGGCAAAAAAATATTGGAAAGATCTGCAGGAAGGCAGGGTGGTCATCCTTGAAGACCCAACGGGTTTTCAGATTTATGCCGTCAAACCCGATTTTATCACTCAATACAATGATTTCAAAAAGGATACGGTGCTGTTTTACGGTGGATTCTGCTACAGCGGTCTGGGTCACTGGCCTGATATTGTGAAATCGTGTGCGGCAGGCACGTATTTGGGAGTCAACAACCCTGTACAGAGTGATTGGGCCTCCTGGTGGGCGGTCGACGTGATCACCAGCCTATCCGATCATTCCCTTGATTATCCAATGACTATGGAATATTGGCAAATGTCCAGTCCCTTAGCCAAAAAATATTGGAGCGCTGACCTTAGGAGTGATGTAGTCATTTCTTATACCGGCTATGGCGGGCTGACCCTTTGGAAAAATGAGGATGCTTCATTGGGTTCCATCAAATCGACAGATACAAGCGGTGCCCCTGTGAAAATTCCCGGGTACACCTGCCAAAATTATGTACTGGAGTGCGATATCCCGGGGGTGCTGCCCGCCGGACTGGGTTATAGCTGGACTTATGGTGATGGCCAGACCTATTATACCGTCAATGATAACAAAGCATTAAAACACCACTGGGCGAATCAAAAATCGTATACGGTCAGCGTGGAAGTCCGGAAAATAAGCACTAACGAGGTGATCAAACAATTTATAAAAACGGTAAGCTTTGTTGAGCCAAGCTATCTCCCTGAATTACAAACATTTAAATTTTTCAAGGAATACCTTGTTACTAATGGCATACAGCTTTCGGGAGCTGGTGGTTACGGATACTATTTCGATACCAATACTGAGTACTATGAAACCCCGCTAACCTGGACCGATTCCAGCTTCTTGGCAAAGGACATGTCAAATTATGATCATTTGCAAATAACCGTTGAAGGAAATTTTTCCAGCGATGGACGCATACTAAAGCATTGCCTCATCAGGAAAACCAGGTCAAAACTCTACCCTCCTGAAATGGACCTGACCCTTGAGATCACCAATTTTCCAATCATGGTGCGCGATACCATGAATTGTCTGAGCTCCTTTTACAATAGCATGAGCGGTACTGCTGCACAGCCTTTTGCCACCCGTGTGGAATATAAGGAATGGAACGCTGCAGACAGCACCTGGACCACCATCAGCAATATCGACTGGACCCGGATGGGATTGACGACCTATTTCACCAACGACCATTGATCCGGATATAACAGCCATCCAAGAAGAATATCGACTGAAATTGGATGAAACCTAATTATTTATTCCTCTTGCTCAATAGTTGTTTCAAAATGCCCGGAAGCGAATTTCAGAATTTTTCCATTCTCCAATCTGACCGTTGCCGTACTGTTCGGTGGAATGACCGTTGAGTACAATATCTTGTTACCCTCTCTTTTCCATGAAGATACAATTTCCCCAAAAGGTCCGTTATGACGCGCCTCAAAATGGGAGAGCCCTTTTACGAAATGGGGCTCGAGAATAATATTTTTAAATCCAGGCTGATCAGGATCCGGCTTTATTCCACCAAGCGCCTTATAAAACCAGGCGCTGATCTCCCCGAACATAATGTGATTTCGGGAAATATCGGTGTTAGTCTTCAATGGCCAGTTTTCAAGAAAAGTTGTGGCCCCATTAGCGATCCAATAGCCCCAGGAAGGGAAAGTCTCCTGGGAAGCAAGCATATAGGCCAGGTCAGCATATCCATTTTCACTTAAGGCGTTCAAGATAGCCTTGGTCCCGAGCAAACCCACATCGATGTGACTGTTATCGGCCAGCACCCGGTTTTTCAGGTTTTCAGCGACTTTGGCCCGCATATCTTCAGGTACGATACCCCAAAATAGTGCTGTACTTAATTCTGTCTGGTAGCCGCTTCCGTAAATCCCGGTTTCACGGTTCAGGTATTTGGCATTAATAGCTGCGACAATCTTTTTCGATAGCGCCAGATATTTCTCCTGATCCTGGTCTCTTCCTAGCAATTTCGCTGCTTTCGACAAAATCAGGGCATCGGTATAATAATAGATGGATGAAGTGAACTCTTTCGGCGTAACCGACTTCACCGGTATCCAATCACCTAATCCCCAATCGGTTAATCCATCTTTACTGATATCGGTAATATGATCAACATATAATTTGATATTCTCATAGGAGTCGGTCAGAAGTTTTAGATCACCGTAAAAAAGGTAAATATTCCAGGGAATGATGGCAATAGTGCTGGTCCAGTCGGGACCGTTGCCCCAGGTATATCCCCAGCCGGCGGTTGGAACGATGGAAGGCAGTATGCCATTGGGCTGTTGCTCATCCCGGTGATCGGCCAGCCACTTTTCATAAACCGTGATCCCGTCGAAATTATACAATCCGGTTTCAATGGCAATTTGTGCATCAACAGTCCAGCCGTTCTTTTCCCTTTGCGGGCAATCCGTGGGGTATCCAAAGAGGTTGGACAAATAGGAAGCATTCCCAGCCGCCCAGATCTTGTTAATGAGCGGATTGGAGCAACTTATGTTACCAGCGACGGGAAC
>JAPLDV010000346.1 GCA_026391235.1 Bacteroidia bacterium
CCCGGCCGGCATGACTCAGCAGGGTTTCAGTCAAAACCGCATCGCCTTCGAGCAGCCATTTTGGAACATGGATTCCAAGGACTAAGGATTGTGCCTGGTCGCCGAGAATATAGCCTGCGGCCTTGGTTATCCCGGCATTCAATTTTTCCATTTGAGCAAAGTGCCTGACTTCATGAATGATCAATTGTGAAGAAAAATCATTGGTTTCCAAAGCAATGGGCTGCTTTGGAAAGAGTTCAATGCGGCGGGGTGCCAAAATGGAACTGCCATTTGAAAAGGCAGCATAAGGATGTATGACAACCGGCATATTCCTGATGGTTGACTGCATTGAAGCAGTGATGACCTCGCCGATATCATTTAAAATTCCGCTGAACTTACCGGCCAGCCTCGCCTCATTCTGCGGATAAACCAGATCGAATTCACGAACTTTTGTTTGGTTCCATTTAATTGCCGAAGGATCGGAACCCATGGTATAATATTGCGACTGCCCTGGAATCGATAGGAGAAGGAGCAGTAGTAGCCCGTGGAATTTTGAGGATGTGTTTCTCTTCACACGGCAAAAATATAAAACCCCGGGATTGTATGGACGCAAATATGCGTCCCTACGATGGCATTCCTGGGTTGATGTGATGTGGACGCAAATATGCGTCCCTACGGAATTTTTTTCACCTTCTCCAGGTTCTCCATGCCATCAATCTGCATGCCCTGGGCAATTTTGGATACAGTTTTCATGTCGATAATTCCGGCTATCCAGATCATCGTGCTTTCTTCCTTTCCGCCGCTTATCATTATCAGTTCTTTGATAACCCCGTCTTTCTCAAGGGTAAGGAATTTAACCTGATTACCGGTCTCTTTGATCGTCATTAATTCTTTGTAGTCCTTTTCCGGGATCGCTGATTGAATTTCCTGGTAAAAGGCCGCACCTTCCTTTTCACCTTTGATCGAAAGTATTTTAATAAAATCCAGACTCTTAACTGTTTTCAGAAAATCATCATTTGTCGGATTATCAACATTGGCAAAAAGCTGAAACATGTTTTTAGTGATGACGACAGAAGTGAATCCATCCTTATCGGAATACTTCTGAAATAGTTGTTCGATGGCCTTGTTTTGAGCAGACAGGCCAGCAGTCACGAAGAACACCATAAACAGGATGAAATATTTTTTCATGATAGTCGATTTACTTTTGATTTTGCAGTTTACCTATTGCCGACAACCTTTTTGCAGCCTTATCCAATGAGTTCAATTTCTGTAGAGGCTCAAACGCCTGATTGATCCTGCTGAGACCAGATAACTGGGAAGTACCTTCGTTGAAAAATTTCGAAACCATTTCGAGTGCCTCCCGTGATTCAGCATAGGCGATTTTCGGATCACTTATATATTGTGTTTGATTTTGCCTGGAAAGTAAAATATAAGTTGAAACCATCAGAAACAGTCCTGCCGCAACGCTTAAAACCATATACGTAATCCTGCGGTTGGCATGCTTATGATCTTTCTGTACCACTTTAAGTGCATCCAATACGGAGGCCTCCAAATCGTCAGGGACAGGTATTTCTTCATCTCTCATAGCTGCAACGGCCAGAAAATGAATTTTATCGGCCTCAAACTCCGGATCAACCCGTCCATTCAGGAAATACTCTTCAAGATCGGACTCTTCCCCGGGGGAAGTCAAACCGTTATAATATTTCTGCAATAAGACTTTTACTTCGTTCGTTTTCATATCCATACATTTTAGCCAGGATTTGCCTGATTTTATTCCTTCCCCTTGATAAAATTACGCGAACAGTTCCATCCGCAATACCCAGAGCTTCTGCTATTTCTTCATTTGAATAACCTTCAATATCTCTCATCCGCACTACCGACTGCTGAGGTTCCTGCATCTCCGTAATGGCATTCCGGATAATTTCAACAGAATTATTGACTTCAAGATGGCGGTCCGGTAAAGGTTCAAGTCCGGGCCTGTTACTGAAATACTCCTGAACATCCAGGCTGACCGTTTTTCTCATTTTAATTCTGTCGAGACAATGGTTTCTCATTATCCTGATTGAAAATGCCTCTATACTATTGACTGTGACAAGTTCTGATCTCAAATTCCAAAGTTTGACAAATATGTCTTGAACAGCATCTTTTGAATCCTCCTGGTTACCCAGGTAGCGGAAAGCGTACCGGTAAAGCTGCCGGTTCAGTGGAACTACTTTGTCGTTGAATTCTTGTGCTGTCATCATGTCGTAGACGAATCGGGCCGGGTCTTGTTACAAAGGCACCCTCAATTTACTCAAATCTCCACATCCCGCGGATCACTAATGGATAACTGGCGAAGGAGGAGCCTGCGAAAATTCCGAACCCGCCTTTAATATTCGTGAAAACCTGAACCGGTTCGGAGAACGGATTATTCTGAGCACGCTGATAAGCATCATTACTCAAAACATATTGATAATAAGACGGGTCGACCTGTTCCATTTTAACATCCAGCCAAATCGTATCAGAATTATAATATGAATAGTCGCTTATATTAAATTCCACGGTCTTTCCCAGGCCGTCAAAAAGTAAGTCATCGAAATAGAGTTTATTGTAGAAATTTAAAGATTCATCCTTCAGAAATTGATCGTTATAACCGGATAGGTAAGCCTGAAGTGTAATTTTTTTACCGGTATTGGTCATATAAGCATAATCGATTTCTTTGTAGGTTACATCAACACCAAATGAATATACATTATGCACACCTGCCGGGTCATCGAATTTCACAGAGAGGCGGAGTTGCTGCTGTCCCCATTCGTCGGTCAGCGTTGCTGTATCAACGGAAATAATTGGAACCACAGATGGTATGATTGCAGTGGTTTCGACCGGTTTGAGGCCATCGCCTGAGGCGGTTAACCGGTAGGACTGACCAACCTGAGGTTTGAAATCCGGCAGAAAATAGAATCCACCGGATTCTTCCTGAAACTTTCCGATCAGACCGGCCTCGTTAAATAAACTGACAACGCCACCGGTAATGAAAACAAAATCATCCTTTTCAAGAACAGACAGGCTCGTGCTAAGGTTGATCCGTACGGGTTGATCAGGGCTGATCAATCCATTGACCACAATTTTCCGTTCCTTGTCAGGGATCGAAATATCGATGACCTTGCTGCAGGAAGTTATTCCAAATACTGCCAGAATTGTGGCCAGTTGCAGCAGGCAAAGGGATGTAGGTATTTTCATCGTTACTTAATCTTAAAACTGTAACTGATTGAGGGTATAAACGGAAACAGGGAATATTGGCTTAGAACCGTTTGATAAGTACCGTTGCCGGTATCTTTCTGATCGAATTGAAGATAGAAAGGATTCTTTCGGTTATAGACGTTGTAAGCACCAATTGACCAGACTCTCTCTCCCCATTTTCTATTTTTTTTAAAATTTATGCCGATATCGAGCCTATGATAGGCAGGCACCCGGTATGAGTTACGGTTATCAAAAGCCTCAATCCCAATAAAATACGAACGATCAAAGGATATGCCGGCAATGGATGCATATTTTTCCAGAGGAAGAGTAACCGCATTCCCGGTACCATAGACCCAGGTAACACCTATGTCGATCCTGTTTGAAAGTTTCTGGTTCAGAACAATTGACACATCATGTCGTCGATCATACCGGTATGGGAACCATTCACCGAAGCTTATATTCTTGAATTTCCGTTCACTCCATGAGAGCGTGTACCCGATCCATCCTGAAGTTTTTCCCGCCTGCTTTCGAGCGAGGATTTCGACACCGTACGCGCGGCCCTCTCCGATTTCGATTTTGTCCTGCCAGTCATCGGTGTAGGAATAGAAACTTGCACCCTCTTTGTATTCGATCAGGTTTTTCATTGATTTATAATAACCTTCCACACTGATATCAATGCCTTCAGTGGGTTCATAAACCACACCAAACGCATATTGAACAGCTTTTTCGGGTTTGATTTTTTTCGTTGCAGGCAGCCATAAATCGGTTGGCAATCCAATGGTTGAGTTGGTCAGGAGATGGATGTACTGGCTCATAGTGGTAAAGGCAGCCTTCATCGAAAATTTTTCATTCAGGAGGAACCTGGCTGAGATCCTTGGCTGTAATGATATATAAGTTGAATCCTGGACTCTAAAACCGGAAAAATGATAGCCGATATTGGCTTTTAGACTTGGCAAAATACTCCAGTCATCTTCAACAAAAAAGGCACCTTCATGCGCGTAAATATCTTTGTTTCCAAAGGTTGTATCAATTCCGATGTTACCGGACCCGCTTGCTGAGAATACATTAACACCGGGCCTGAAAGTGTGGAATATCTGGTTGTAACCGAAGCGGATGGTATGATTTGGGTCAGGAAGGTATTCAAAATCAATTTTCCCCGCCCAGTCAATGATTCCCGATTCATATTGGTAATCGAAAAGATAGGTAAGGGTATCATTATCTTCCGCCTTATTCATCATTGAGGTTAAGAAGCGGTAACGGCTATAGGTAATGGTTGTATTGCTGAACAACTTTGGAGTGATAACATAATTCCATCGCACTGCGGCAGTCAGGTTACCCCAGCTCAAACCGCCATCGGTTTCCCACCGATAGCTATTACCCTGGTCACTTCCTTTTTCAATGTCACCAATATATGCTTTATCCCGGCCCGAATAGGCACTCAGAAAGAGCCGGCTTTTATCTGAGAATTTGTGATTAATTTTTGCGTTCAGATCGTAGAAATAGTATCCCGCCCTGAGATTGCTGTTACTGCTGCCTGACTGCATTTTGATAAGCGGCCATAAAAGCATATCAATGTAAGTTCTCCTTCCTGAAACAATAAACGAAGTTTTATCCTTAATGATGGGGCCCTCAAGTGTGAGCTTACTGGAAATAATGCCGACGCTTCCTTCTGCACTGAATTTCTTATTGTTACCATCACGCATTCGGATATCGAGGACTGAAGATAGGCGACCGCCATAACGTGCTGGAAATCCTCCTGTTATGAGTTTAACGCTCTGAATAGCATCGGGATTAAAGACAGAGAAAAAGCCAAATAAGTGGCTTGCGTTATAAACCGGCACTCCATCGAGCAGAATCAGATTTTGATCAGGTCCCCCACCCCTCACATAAATCCCGCTGGTACCTTCGCTTCCGCCCTTCACACCCGGCAACAGCTGCAAAGCTTTTAAAACATCGACCTCACCAAGCAGCATGGGCAGGCTTTTGATGGATTTTGCACTTAGTTCAGTCATGCTCATCTGGGTACTTAAAACAGCCGATTTGGCCTTCTCAGC
>JAPLDV010000512.1 GCA_026391235.1 Bacteroidia bacterium
CGAAGGTATTGCGACCGGATATCCACCATTTCAATTTTTTTCATCTAACAGGGTAATTGTCGGGTTTGCCAAGCGAAAGTAACTAATTTGGGGCCTTTTTTGACCAAACGGAATCAGAACCAATAAAATTGCATTCCGTTATTCGGACAAATGTCAATTTGTGAGTATCTTTTTTCACAACTATGGAAGTGATTAAAGCGATACGAAAATTGTTGTTCCTGGAGGACTGTGTGATCATCCCCGGCCTGGGTGGTTTTGTATCACAATACCGGCCTGCGGTAATTGATAAACCGACAGGCACTTTCATTCCTCCCGCCAAGGAGATCCTGTTCAATAGTGAGTTGGTTAAGAACGATGGCACGCTGGTGAATTTTATTGCAAAACAGGACGGCATTTCGATTGAGGCGTCAAGGCAGCAGGTTGATCAGTTCGTAGAGGAGACTAAGAGAAAATTAGAGCACAATGATCCGGTTTTTATTGATGGAATCGGGCAATTCATTCAGGATAAGAGCCGTAAGATCCGTTTTCAGGCCGATGCAGGCACCAACCTGTATCTTGAATCATTTGGATTGGCGTCGTTTCATCTTCGCGAAGTGGCCCATGAAAGCAATACCAGCTTGAAAGATGCTTTGATTTTCAGTCAGGAAGAACCTTCCGGAACAATTGAATTTCCTGCTATTGCAGCAAAAAAAACGCACAGCAACCACAATCTCAGGCGTATTGCCATTGCTATGCCCCTGCTTATCGCTTTTTCACTTATGCCTCATAATTCCAGGATTACCGATACCCTGACTTCATTTCCGGCCTCCATGGTTCCGGAGCCCTCACTGTTCCGTTTGAATTATCCGGATGCAATGCAGAGGGATACGGCGAAGACGATCGTTTTCCCGATCAGTAAAGAAGTGACAAGTGACAAAGTGACAAGTGACAGCCTGAAACGTGAGGACGTGAAGACAGAGGACGTGAAAACAGAGAACGTGAAAACGGTGGTTGGGAAGTTTCCGGTGATTGCGGGTTGTTTTAAGGTAAAAAGCAATGCCGACCGGCTTCATAAACAATTGATTGAAAAGGGATATCCTGCTGCGATTACCACTTCGCGGACCGGATTATATAAGGTCAGCATACAATCTTTTGCATCCCGCCAGGAAGCCCTGACCGGCTTTGACCGCCTGAAGCGTGCCGAACCCGGCATGCAGCTCTGGGTGGCGCTGTGATGAGTGACAAGTGACGAGTGACAAGTGACGGATTCGTGATGCGAAACGCGTGACGCGAAACGCAAATGGGTGACAAGTGCCGGAAAAAATAGTGCAGGATGAAATAGTGGATATCGGTTACGATAAATCACCAATAATGAATTTAATATCCCGGGTTTGGATTGTTCTTATTCTCGGCCTGTGTGTATCATCTAATGCACTTGATTTATTTGGTCAGGTGGCTGAATACAATGTCAGGGTTGATAAAGCCTTAATTAAAAACGCACCTGCATTAGACTTAACCAGGATGGCAAAGGAAATAAGGCTCATCCCTCTTGAAACCAGTGAAGATTGTCTGATTGGGACCATTGATAAAGTCACGGTTATTGAGGATAAGATATTTATTCTTTCCAAGGGCAGCGGAGATAATAAGGAGTCCTGGCTTCTAATATTCAAATCTAATGGTGAATTCATATCAAGGGTTGGTACGAAAGGGAAAGGGCCGGGTGAATACACTCAACTCATGGATTTCGCTGTTAATCGCCAAAATGGGGATATTCTGTTGTTGTCATATAACCAAATACTTTGCTTTTCAGCAAGCAATTCTTATAAGCACACAATAAACTTGAATTTTGGAGATAGGGGACTTGTCGCCAATATTGAGATTCAGGATGATGGGAATATAGTATGTGAAGGTGATGGGAAATTCAGGTTAATTGTTATTGATTCAAAAGGTAACCCAATTTCCCGATATTCTCTTTATGAAACAGGAAATATACATTGGCCTACTCCATTAACCTGTTTTAAGGATCGCATTTTGGTCCACCTGTTTTTTAATGATACCATTTATTCCTTAAGAAAAGGATCTTTGAAACCCTATGTTTATGTGGATTTTGGCAAAAATGCCATTACATATAAAAGCTACCTGGAAATGATGAAGACAGATCCCAGGCAGCCTTTTGCGCAGGGATCAGCGACAATGAATTTCGTTTGTGAAAATCAAAAAACTATTATTGCAACATTCACCCAATCAGACGAAAAATTTCAATTGTGGATCGATAAAGACACCAGGAAATACAGGCTTTTTCGAATGGGAAATGGTAACCTTTTTGAGGAAAATCTCCCGAGGGAGTTGTCTTGTAGCGACAAAGGTGAATGGGTAGTATGGTTGGATGCCTATCAAGTAGCCGGCAAGTTAAAAGAATTGCTCACCTCCAATCCGGCAAAAGTGAGATTTGATGCTCAAAAAATCAGCAGGGTCACTGAGGACAGCAACCCCATCCTCATGATATTCACCACTAACTAATTGGCACATTGGCACATTGGCACATTAGCACATTGGCACATTGGCACATTTACTTCACCACCGCCCCATTTTGTATTGCCACCTCCGGGGTTACAAAGATCAGCCGGCCCTGATTATCCTCTGCCAGAAGAATCATTCCCTTCGATTCAATGCCCTTGATCATGCGGGGCTCCAAATTGGCCAAAAGGGTGATTTGCTTTCCGATAATGGCCTGGGGTTCAAAGTGTTCGGCGATACCTGAAACCACTGTCCGGATATCGATGCCGGTATCCACCTTCAGTTTCATCAGTTTCTGTGTTTTGGGTACTTTTTCGGCTTCGAGTATGGTGGCGATCCGGATATCCATGGTTGAAAAATCATCATAGGAAATGGCAGGTTTCGCCGGGGCGATTCCAGCCTCCCTGGCTTCATTGGCCTTCTTGGTGTCGAGAAGTTTATTCACCTGGAATTCCACCTGGGAATCTTCGATCTTTTCAAAAAGCAATCCGGGCTTTTCCATCTGATGACCGCTCATGATCAGGTTAACCGCACCGATAGCCGACCACGGCATCTCCGGAATATTCAGATAACCACGCAATTGTTTCATGGTAAAGGGCAGGAACGGGTCCATCAGGATAGTGATATTGGCTGTGATCTGCAGGCTTACATGAAGGATGGCGGCCACACGCAGGGGATCGGTGGGAAACAATTTCCATGGCTCGGTTTCGGCAAGATATTTATTTCCCAGCCGGGCCAGGCTCATTGCTTCATTAAGGGCTTCGCGGATCCGGAAGGCTTCGAGACTCTGCTCAACTCTTGATTTGATTGCAGTAATCTCACTCAGCGTGGTTTTATCATAATCCGCGAGTTCACTGATCTCCGGGCATTTTCCGTCGAAATATTTTTGGGTGAGCACAAGGGTGCGATTCACGAAATTTCCAAGAACCGCCACAAGCTCGTTGTTATTGCGGGCTTGGAAATCCTTCCAGGTGAAGTCGTTATCCTTGGCTTCCGGGGCATTGGCGGTGAGAACATATCGCAAAACATCCTGTTTGCCGGGGAATTCATCGAGATATTCATGAAGCCACACGGCCCAGTTTCGGGAGGTGGAAATCTTATCGCTTTCGAGGTTCAGGAATTCATTTGCCGGAACATTATCGGGAAGGATATATTCGCCGTGGGCCTTGAGCATCGCGGGAAAAATGATGCAGTGGAACACGATATTATCTTTCCCGATAAAGTGGATCATGCGGCAATCTTCAGATTTCCAGTATTTTTCCCAATCGGGGGTCACCTCTTTTGTAGCCGAGATATATCCTATCGGAGCATCAAACCAGACATACAGGACCTTACCGTCGGCACCTTCCACCGGCACCGGAACGCCCCAGTCGAGATCCCTGGAAACAGCGCGTGGCTGAAGGCCCTGATCGAGCCACGATTTGCATTGGCCGTAAACATTTGAGCGCCATTCGGTATGGTCCTCAAGTATCCATTTCTTTAGCCAGGCTTCATGCTTGTCGAGGGGCAGGTACCAATGCTTCGTTTCTTTTAAAACCGGAGCATTGCCGCTGAGCATGGATTTAGGATTGATCAGATCCATCGGACTAAGCGAAGTTCCGCACTTTTCGCACTGGTCGCCATAGGCTTTCTCGTTGCTGCAATGAGGGCAGGTTCCCGTAATATAGCGATCAGCGAGAAATTGCTGATTGGCTTCATCGAAGAATTGTTCCGATGTTTTTTCAATGAACTCGCCATCATCATACAATTTCCGGAAAAAACCCGATGCGGTTTCGTGGTGGATCGGGGCAGAGGTGCGGTGATAAATATCAAAGCCGATCCCGAACCGGGCAAATGCCTCTTTATTAATCGTATGATAGCGGTCGACCACATCCTGCGGCGTGATGCCTTCTGTCTTGGCTTTCAGGGTTATAGGAACTCCGTG
This sequence comes from Bacteroidia bacterium, assembly GCA_026391235.1. Next base: position 4,421 of record JAPLDV010000512.1, read on the forward strand.
TTCATCGGAGCCACAAATAAACAGTACATCTTTTCCATTCTGGCGGAGATATCGCGTATATATATCTGCCGGGACATATACACCGGCGAGGTGACCGATATGAACAGGGCCGTTAGCATAGGGCAGGGCGGCCGTGACGAGGAAACGTTTGTAATCAGGCATCAGGAAATTTTATAATTCGCAAAATTAGTAAAGAAAATGGATGAACGGAAGGATTTAGGGAAAGCGGGAGAGCAACTGGCGGTTGATCTCCTCGAATCAAAGGGTTTTGTCATTCTGGATCGAAACTGGCATTTCAGTCATAAGGAGATTGACATTATTGCCCGCGACCGGAATGATATCGTGGTGGTTGAGGTGAAAACAAGGAATGCTCCGGTGCGGGAATTGCCGGAACAGGCCATTAACCGGCAGAAGAGGCAGTTTCTGATTTCGGCTGCCAACGCTTATGTGAAGTACAACCGGATTCCATTGGAGGTACGGTTTGATGTGGTTAATGTGGTGTATAAGAGGGGTTTGGCTGAAGTAAGCCACATCAGGAACGCGTTTTTTCCTACTCTTTGGTGAGCCGGCGGCTGACCACCTTGCTCAATTCCTCGGCCCGGAAAGGTTTGGGTATATAATCGTTCATTCCTGCAGCGAGACAGATTTCGCGGTCGCCTTTCATCGCATTGGCTGTCATGGCGATAATATGAACCGGACGCTGGTTTGAGATCTCCTTTTCAAACATGCGGATCTGGCGGGTAGCTTCCAGGCCGTCCATAACCGGCATCTGAACATCCATAAAAACAAGGTCGAACCGTTTTCGGCGAAATTTCGCCAAAGCCTCTTCTCCATTTTCGGCGACTTCAACTGCATAGCCCAGCTTTTCGAGGTTTAGCCTGGCGATGCGCTGGTTGACCTTATTGTCCTCCACTAAAAGGATGGTCATGGTACCATCAACCTGGCCTTCAATCTCCAGGATCACGTTTTCCGGACTGAAATCTTTAAAATCCGTGGGTTCTTCCGACTTTTTGGTCTCCTCAGCGGGAGGGGTTACACTGATTGCCTTCCGGGTGACATTCCGGTGGCCCTTGAGTTGTTTGCCGCTGTCGGGCTCCGGCTGTTCCAAAATGGAATCATCCTGTTTAAAAAGGGCTGAAAACCAGAAAGTAGAGCCTTTCCCTACCTCGCTTTCCAGGTCGATCTTGCCGTGCATCATTTCCACGAGCCGTTTACTGATTATCAGTCCCAAACCGGTTCCTCCGAATTTCCGTGTGATCGATGCGTCGACCTGGGAGAACGATTTGAACAGTTTTTCCTTCTGATCCTGATGGATTCCGATACCCGTATCACTGATTTTGAAGATAAATGTATATTGATTGCCGGTTTTTTCCGACACTGCGCAGGAGATCAGAACTTCACCTCTGTTGGTAAATTTAATGGCATTACTGACCAGATTGAGCAATACCTGTTTTAGCCGCAGCGGGTCACCAAGGAGCGATTCCGGAATATTTGTATCAAGGTCGGTAACCAGGTTAAGATGTTTTTGAATAGCCTTAATGGCCATATTATCTGATACTTCCTCGATCACCCGGATTAAACTGAAGGGAACCTGTTCGAGTTCGAGCTTGTTGGCTTCGATCTTCGAGAAATCAAGGATATCATTGATAATAGCCAGGAGGGTATTAGCTGAACTTTCGATAATTTGCAGATATTCAGCCTGTTCAGCAGTCAAATTCGATTTCTTGATTATTTCTGTCATCCCGATGATCCCGTTCATCGGTGTCCTGATCTCGTGCGACATATTGGCCAGAAAGTTGCTCTTGGCCAGGTTGGCCGCTTCAGCCTGTTCCTTCGCATTAAGCAGATCGATGGTACGTTCGCTGATGCGTTTCTCAAAATCGTGCCGCAATTCAGTGAACTCAATGGCCACATTGTTAAAATTGTCGGTCGACTGGCGAATCTCGGCAAAGTCATAGGAGGGGAACAGCAAGCCGGGTTCGCCTTTTGCCAGGCGCGAGGTGGAAGCATGAATTTCCTTCAGGAACAGGTCGATGGCCAGATAATGGATGAAAGTGATGAGCCCGATCATGAATGCCGATAAGCCGGCGAAAATCAGAGCGGTCATTAGGTTGCCGAGGCTCGCCTCGACATACAAGGCTGTAATAACCACGGTTATGGTGGAAAGGATAACCAGAACAGTAAAGGAGAACCTCAGGGAGAGGCTGCTGGGAAGTTTAACCGTGAGATTGCGGTTTTTAATTTCTTCGTGGATTTTGGAACGCAGCGAGCCGCTCAGGAAATCGGTTATCAGATAGGCCCAGTATGTATAGATGCTCACTGTAAGAAAGGCTCCCAAACCAAGAATCATGGTGCCTTTAAGATCATAGGTAGTGAAAAACGCATAACCGGTGAGGATCAATCCAACCAGGGAGGAATAGACCAGGGAAACGTAAAAATTATCGCGGGGAAACCTCAGGTAAGCATGCGCAAATTTTGAGAACCTTTCGTCGCTGAGCCGGTCAACCGGCTTCCAGCTCAAACCGGATACAAGTGCCTGATTGAGGATCTTCGGTATCCTGAAAAACCCAGGTAACCCCAGGCGGTTTAACAATCCATAATGTATAAAATGAAGAATGGTGGTGCAGGAGGTGGAAATAATCCCGATCAGAATGCCGGTATGAACAATTTCTTCCGGGAATTTGTATAGACTGGTAACCAGAAGTATTGCGTAAAGGATTGCGAACCAGGACCCAACCACCGAAAAAAGTGCAACAGCAAATGTAAAGGAGATCTTTCGGGCCAATCCGGCAAAGATCGTTCCCATAAAAAACCCGGTGAAACGGTAATCGCGAAATTTCTGCAGCGGCATAATTGGGAATTGTTCCTGCAAAGCTACAAAAAAATAAGGCTCAAGGCTCAAGACTCAAGGCTCAAGACTCAAGGCTCAAGGCTCAAGGCTCAAGGCTCAAGTCAGGAATGTCCACTGATAACAAAGATAACACTGATTTATGCGGTCACATCAGTGAAATCCGTGTCATCAGTGGATAGTTTTTTAATCACCGCCTCCCGTGCGGGATACTTGAATCTGTAATTTCAAAATTCAAAACCGGTCTTCGAATCTCTAAATTCTTACTTCCTCTTTTAGGGAATTTCCCGGGGTTTGTTTTTACCGGGGGAACATCTTGTTCAGTGCTTCGGTTCTGGATTGAACGTGGAGCTTTTCGTATATGTTGTGAATGTGGGTCCTGACGGTTTCGAAGCTTATAAAAAGCTGATCGGCAATTTCTTTATAACGATATCCTTTTGCCAGGAAATCGAGCATCTCAAGTTCTCTTTTAGTCAGTTTTTCCAAATCCGAGCTTTGATTCGCATTCACCTGGAATGCCCCGATCACTTTGCGGGCAATGGTGGGAGACATGGGGGAGCCTCCCTGGTAAAGGCCGGTGATGGCTTCGGTAATCCGGTCGGGCGGGCTGTTTTTCAGGAGGTAACCTGTTGCACCGGCGCAGAGCGAATCAAAAACATTGTCGTTATCCTCGTAAACGGTGCACATCATAAACTGGGTGGATGGAAGAAGGGGCTTGAGTTTTTTAATGCATTCGATACCCGAGATTCCGGGCAGGTGAATGTCCATCAAAACAATATCCGGGATATGGTTCCCGATATCAACCAATGCCGCTTCTCCGGAGGCATAGGCTGCAATGCATTCGAGCGAGGGGGCCGACTGAACAATTGATTCGAGTCCTTCGCGCATCTCCCGGTCATCTTCAACAATGACCACCTTGATTTTTGGTGTAGTATCTGACATGTGGTAAAGTTATGATGAAAGGGAACGAAGCGCAATACGCATTTTGTGGTATATTTTGTAACTGTTCGGGTGGCATTTTTCTAAACCACAAAGTGCACTAAGGTTTTACACAAAGTTCACAAAGTGCCGTTTTTGACTCTTTTTATTGCGTCGCTTCACCCCCACTCACACACTCACTTTTTTCCCCCAGCAAACACCTGTCATTCCCGCGGAGGCGGGAACCGCTCGACGCTGCACTGAGGCCATTGAAGACGTCCTTTGCTGAATGCCCTGTTTAGGGAAGCGGTTCCCGCCTCCGCGGGAATGACAGGTGCGGCTGAGGGCATTAGTGGTAAGGGAAGCGGTTCCCGCCTCCGCGGGAATGACAGGTGCGGCTGAGGGCATTAGTGGTAAGGGAAGCGGATCCCGGCCTTCGCCGGGATGACAAGGTTCCTGGAGGAAAAGGAAGTGTGGGTGTGGGTGTGAGTGTGAGGTGGATCGCGACAAAATGCATGCTGAGCAGAAACTATTCAACCACAAACTTCCTCCTGGCTGTCAGCTTCTCAGATCGAATCTCAATAAAGTACATCCCGGGCCGGAGTTTTGAGATATCCACCGTGCTATTCACCGGTTTCTCCTGATGCACCTTCTGCCCGGCGGAATTGTAAATGGCCACCAGCTCTATCGCTATTTCATAAGGTGTGGAAATCACCAGCAAGCCCTTGCCCGGATTCGGGTAAATCGTTATTTCGCTCTCCATCCTGATGCCCTCCGAGGAGGTGAGGCACGCTTTTTCCACTTCGGCC
>JAPLDV010000543.1 GCA_026391235.1 Bacteroidia bacterium
ACATCTCCGCCGATTTCCCTGCATAAGGGATAGCTGGCCTGGAAATTATCGACCTCGGCCTGCGATGAAAATGTGATGGATTGGAGATCGCACGAGGGCAGGATGGTTTCAAAAACCGACCGGCCATACGTTCCAACGCGCAAATACCTTTTGCCGGCGATTTTAACGTAATCGAAATCCATGGCAGGTACCACCGGCATTCCTTCGCTTGCATAGGTCCAGTTGTTTCCACCGTCGGTTGAAAAGTAAACTCCGATATCAGTTCCCACAAACATCCGTCCGGTATATTCCGGATCTATGAACAGGTCGTTACAGGGCAGATCGGGCAGATTTCCCGAGATGTTTATCCAGCTTTGCCCGAGATCCCTGCTCTTATAAACTTTATTCCCCGGCGAAAAACCGGTTTTGAGCACATAAACGGTGTTGGCATCCACCGGGTCGGTAACCACCCGGGAGATCCAGCGTATTTCTCCGGGAATCTTTTGGGTTACCTCGGTCCAGGTTTTACCTTCATCTTTTGAGACTTTGACAATGAATGTGGCGTCGAAATGGGCAGCGTCGAGTCCGGTTCCAAAAATCATGATGTTTGGATCCACCTGGCTTTGAGCCATGGTGTTGATTTTAACAGGGGCGACATCCAAAGGGCCGGATATCACCTCAAAAGTCAACATTGCATCAGTTGATTTCAGGATCTTTGTATTGGCTGTATACAAAATGTTATTATTGGTTGGGTGCATAAAAAACGGGGTGATCCATGCACCATTGGCCGGATAAGTCCTGGTTAAAGAGCTCCCTCCGTTAACACTCTTACAGAGCAAGCCATACATATACGAACCATATAGGACATTGTCAGGATTAACACGATCGTAAAAACATTCATACCCATCACCAGAGATAAAAATATTCCAGGTAGTTCCCTTGTCTTTAGTTTGAGCAGTACCATTGTCCTGCATCCCCCCCATGAAAATAAGGGGATTCGTGGGATGAGAGGCGATACGGTAAAACTGCAGTGTACTCAAGCCCTTGTTCTGCGGGCTGGCAGTATAGCCTTTGTCGGTTGATTTAAAGATTCCACCGTCGTTGCCGATGTACAGGATGTTGGGGTTTGAAGGAGCGTAAACCAGCTTATGATAATCTTCATGGCTTAGACCGCCGGAGAAGTCAGATCCAAATGGCCTGACCGGTGCAAACGTGGAGCCATCGGTTGTCCGGTGTATTTCAACATTGCCAACCAAAACATGGTTTGGATTAACCGGATCCACTGCGATACACAAATCGTACCAGCCCTGATCCTTCCATACTGTACCCGATAAGCCCCCCAGTGGAATTCCGGCTGAAATTTGTGTCCAGCTAGCTCCGCCGTTTACTGATTTATAGGCACGGGTGATTCCTACTGCAAGAGAAACAGGGTCATTGATATCATAGATAACAGCATAAATGATATTGGGATTTGATTGGGATATATCAAATTGCATGCGACCAAATTCCGGCAGGAACAGGCCTGAGTTACTCGGTTCCCATGTGGCCCCCTGATCATGGGAGATAAAGAAACCGGGAATATGGTTAATACCCCCGACAGCAGCATAAACGATATCGGGATCTGTCGGATGGAAAGCTATATCGAACGGATCCTCCAAATCCAGCGTCCTGGTCCAGGTAATTCCGCTGTTCAGGCTTCTCCAGATCCCTTCATTGGACAAGGAAGCACCCGCAAATCGATTTCCGCTGGCCATTGCGGCCATGACTATTTTTGAATCGTGGGGACTGACAACCAGATCACTGAATTGGGTTTGGTTCCCTATTCCATTGGTGATCACGGTCCACGATTGTCCTCCATCTGTTGATTTATACAATCCTTTCCCCGGATAATAATAGTAATCTTCAATCAGTGTCGCTTCCCCTGACCCTGCAAATATGATCTCAGGATTTTTGGGATCGATGGCTATGGCTCCAAAACTCATCGATTCCAGGCCATACCCGATATCGGTCCAGGTTGCTCCCCCGTTTGTGGATTTCCAGAGCCCTCCGCTGGCTGCGCCGATATATAGGGTTTGAGGATCGGTTGGATGAACGGCAATGGCCCTCACCCGGCCGCCGACTGTACCCCAGTTTGCTTTAGTTGTTTGAACGCCCCGCGGCCCGACTGCAGTCCATGCCGGATAGTCAATGCTTTTCAGCCTGCTGCTTTTTGCTTTGTTCATCTCCCGGTCCACCTCCCTTAAATACCGGGATGCCGGGATAGTATCATACGGAAAGGCCCGCTGCCGGGTGAACCACTCTGCCCGTTTAAACGGGTTGGAATTCCGGATGTACTCCGGAACCTCCGTTTTGATGGATTTTTTGACAGGAACGGTGCTGTTGGATTGCCCGAAGGAGATCAATCCTGCACAGAGGAAAAATGCCAGAAGTAAAGTTGTTGTTTTCATAGGTCTGCCTTTTCAATTTTGATATGCACAAACGCATATCCCAAAGGTACATAAACAGAAACAAAGAAAGGGGTCCGTCTTGTTAACGCCGGGATCCGTCTTGTTAACGCCGGGATTTGTTTTGATAACGTAAGAATATGGGTGTCGGGTTTCGGGTTTCAGGTATCGGGTTTCGGGTGTCAGAGTTACAAAGTTTGCCTCGGAACGCTTCCTTTGCTCAAGACTTGCCTCCGTACTCACACCCAAAATCCCCCCCCCTTCCTTTTTCCCCACAAGAGCGTTGTCATCCCGGCGAAAGCCTGCCCCCGCCTCCGCGGGGGCAGGCTTTCGCCGGGATGACAAGGTTTCCTAAAACATAGAAGGGAGGAATAGGGTGTGGGTGTGGGACCTTTCGGACCGCCCGCTAATGCCGGGATGGACGCAAATATGTGTCCCTACGATGGCATTCGTGGATTGCGGGCAATGGACGCAATTATGCGTCCCTACATTTTACCCCTTGCCGACTGCCTACTGCCTACTGCCTACTGCCTTTGCCGTTGCCATACCAATCTTACCAAACATGGTGCCGTAATCATAATACAGGAAGCATGTGGTATCCTGAAAGAGCAACCATGGACATTCAACACCACCAGAGGTGACGATTGATGATATCGGATCGCTTTTAATCGTGAAAACAGGATTTTTCCGGTATTTCTGCCAATGAATTCCATCCGGGCTGGTAGCATATCCGAATCCGCCCGTCTGGTCTTCGGAAATACTCTGACCGGGCCGGGTTCCACCGGCGTAATACATCTCAAAACCGCCGGATATTTTGAAAACCGGTCCGCCCCACGCAACCATGCCATCCCAGTCATTAAAACCGCCCGTCATCAGCACCGGATCGCTTTCGGCAAAAGGATGGTCAGTAGTGGCCGGATCATTGTATTTTTTCCAGGTGATCCCATCCCTCGAAGTTGCCATCCCGGTGTAATGGTCGTCCAAAATTGCAAATTCGGCTCCACCTGAATAGTACATGACATACGTGCTGTCTTTCATTATCAGGATTGAACAGGGAATTACAAATTCTGAATCCCATTCTCCTCCGCTGCCATGGGTCAGTACCGGCGTTTCTGACCGGATCCAGGGACCCGTCGGCTCCGTGGCAGTCGCCCTGCCGAGGAACGGTCCCGGGCCATATTGGACCGTTTCATTGGCAGTATAGTACATTACCCAACCCGAACTCATTCTCAACACTACCGACCAGCTTACCTTGTATGCATCAAAACCTTTGTCGGAATGGGTAAAAACCGGATTTCCCCGGTATTTGGTAAAATGAAATCCATCGGGGGAGGTGGCCAGGCCGATTGCCATGATCCCGCTTTTATTCATTCCGGTGTAAAAAAGATGAAAAGTATCATTCTGTTTGACCACGCATGGCAGAAACACCAGCACTTCGTCCCACGAACCGGGTTCACCGGGTGCCAGGATCGGGTTGTTTTCGTAGCCGGTGAATTTCAGGGGGGAAGGTGAATTGCTTGGTTGGCAGGAAGATAAAAGCAGGATCAGGGAAGCGAGGAAGAAGATTGGGGCTGGTGGTTTCATTGGGGGAATAAATAGTAGGCAGTAGGCAGTAGGCAGTAGGCAGTAGGCAGTAGGCAGTAGTAGGCAGGTATTGGTGGTTGAAAGTCATAAAGTTAGATAATTCAACATTAATCATAATGAAATCTGCATTTGGCAATTAGTATTTCATCGTCTCTAACCTGGTAAATCAATCGATGTTCGCCATCAATTCTGCGTGACCAGAATCCCTTATACTTATACTTCAGTGGTTCAGGTTTCCCTAAGCCGGAAAAAGGGTTGCGTGAAATATCCTTTAATAAATCGTTTATTCTGGATAGAATTTTCTTATCCGACTTTTGCCAATACAAATAGTCTTCCCACGACTCATCTGTAAAAATGTATTTCATTGTTATACAAGTTCTTTTTGAAAAGACTGACCTTTTTTCAATTTTTCTATTGCGGAATCCAATCTTTTCTCATTGGCCATGGAAGATAATTCATGGGAGGTGGCGCTTAACGAATTGTATTCATCTAACGACATAATAACCACACCGTTATCCTTACCTCTGTTGATTATCAGGGTTTCGAAATTGTTAGTCACCCGGTCAAGATATCTTTTAATATCCTTTCGAAAATCAGAAATTGTTGTTGTCAGCATAGCTTTGTTCAATTATGTACATATTTGTGTACAAAAATAGATACTATCTGTGATATCAGTGTCATCAGTTGACAGTTTTTTATCACCGCCTCCCGGAATGTCTGAGATTTTCTTCCAGTGCCTTTATCTGTAAACCAAGATGACTTATATCCTGATTTCCCATTCGCTTTACAACCTCCGCCAGCTCGATTGGATTGAATGGCTTTTGCAGGTATTCCAGTCCGCTCAGCTTCAGAGCCTGAATGGATTCCCTATCGAACGAGGAGATGAAGACTACCTGGAAATTGAAGGCTTTCACTGCATGCAGCAGGTCGAAAGCATTGCCGTCGCCCAGGTTCATATCGAGGAAAACCAGGCCGGGCTTCAATTCCGATATGGCCTTTATGCCATTTGCCACACCGGTTGCTTCGCCAACCAGATTCACCTGCGGGCAGAAGCGGGCAAGGAATATCGAGAGGGTATCGCGGATGTGGTTTTCGTCGTCGATGATGAGGGCGGTTTGCATGACATAGGATTTTTTTAATGTTGGCAACTCAAATTAACAGAAGTCAAAATTTAGAGATTCGAATCTCAACATTCTTACTTCCTCCTTCTTTCATATTCGTCTCTTCTCAAAGTTTCAGTATCCTCCCCATAACAGCCTGATCCCCGGCTTTTAACCTAAAATAATAGATCCCCGACGGCAACCCTGCAGCATTCCACTCAACCTGCTGCCGGCCCTGGGGCCGGAACTCATTCACCAGCGCTGCGACCGGCTGGCCGATGTTGTTGTAAACAGTCAGGGAAACCTCGCCGGATTCTTGGAGCTGATATTCAATCGTTGTAACGGCGCTGAACGGATTCGGATAGCTTTTTACAATTATGCCGGATCTTTGGATTCCTTGCTCCTCCACACCCACCCAGGCAGGATCGAATTCATAGGCGCCCATATCAATCCGGGCAATGCCATCCCCGTTGCCATCCCAAAAACGGTTATTGCCGAGGATGTCGAGGGCAGGCAAATTCAATCCCGACATATATAATCCCACATCGATGCATGGCGATCCGGCGGACAGGAAATACGGATGATCCCCTGACCCTTCGAAAAGCGGATCGGTATCGATGTTTCCGGCATTCCACCGGATGGTGCTGTTGTTTATGCTCATGATACCGGTGACACCTCCCCGGACATCGGAACTGTGGGCCGAGAAATAGCTGTTGTCGAGATATACTTCCTCCGGCTCATTGTTCCACAGGATCGCGTTGTAAATAACCATACCTCCCCCACCCGTTGAATAGATGCCGCCACCGTGCAAGGCAATGTTTTCCGTGCAGGTCAGATTTTTGAGATAGGGCTTAATGGAGGAGGATGTTGATAGGTAAATGCCACCGCCATCTTGCGCCACATTATGGTCGATCACTAAATTGTTGAACGAAGGTTTGGTTGGGTATGCATTAATGGAAATGGAAATCGCACCGCCATACCGGGCCGTATTGTTTGAAAAGGTAACGTCACTTACCGATGTACTGCAATGGGCACCCCCGCCATACACCGCAACATTGTCGCTAACAGCTACATTCCTGAATACAGGACTTACTCCCGATATATTCATTCCTCCACCGTAGGTGCCGTAGTTATTCGAAATGACCACATCCTCCAGCAGGGAGCGGGAGTTATCGCCGGTGCATACCAACCCGGTTCCCGAATTATTGGTGATGATCATGTTCTGCAGTGATGTGGCTGAATTAATGATGTAAATTCCAGCACTGTCGGCGCCCGTAACCGTTAAACCGGAAACCGATGACGATCTGTTTCCTTCCATCCGGAGGACGCAGGAGGCTCCTCCGGCATCCAGGCGGACCGTATTCTTATCGCTCCCATTCAGACTTACATAATCGGGCAGCACCAGAGGTAATGAATCACCGGAAAACGACGGGCCATAGGTGCCGGCCTCCAGATGAATGGTATGCGGATTGAGGCTGTCGGCAAATATAACTCTGGCGGCATATTGAATGGTCCTGAATGATTTATTGCCGGAAAGCCCGCTGTTATTATTGTCTCCGCTTGTGGAAACATATACATCGGCATCGACCTGTGGAATTTTACCATGAAGAATATCAAAGGAAAAATTCAGGAGAGGCTGAGCATACTTTTTAACGGGACGCATGACGCTGAAAGTATCCAGGATCACATCAGTATACGAAATGGCATACACGTCGCTGCCGGCTGGTGCACGGTTAAAGTAAATATTACAACGGCTGATGCTGTCGAATGCGATGCGGGAACTGTCGCTGAAATAGATTCCGCCGCCTTTCTCTGTTGCGGAATTATTTGTCAGGGTCACATTTTTCATCACCGGACCGGAATAGTAAGTATATATTCCTCCTCCGTTTGCAGCTGTATTGTTTGACAGGGTGATATTTTCCAGTACTGGGTTGGAAGAGGTACAGGAAATGCCGCCACCACTCCCGGCCGAATTTTCGGAAATGGTGGAGTTTTTAACAATGGGGCTGGATGAATTGCAAGTAATCCCACCGCCTGAGTTCTTGGTTATAGTTACATTTTCAATCACGGGGCTTGAATTATTGCCAAGAGAAATCCCGCTGTTTGAACCGCCGGTAATGGTAATACCCGAAAGATGAGAGGATGTATTGTTATCGAATTGGAAAACGCTTCCGGTACTCTCCGCATCAACGATAACCGTGGTGTCGTTCACCCCGGCCAGACTGATATAATCCGGCATCAAAACGGGGAATGTTTCATCGGTGGCTGAAGGACTGTAAGTGCCTTTCAGCAAATGAATCGTGCGCGGGTTCAAACTGTCGGCGGCCAGGATATAGGCTGCCTGACGGATCGTCTTCAGCGGATTATCGGGGGTAAGGCCGGTGTTTAGGTCATCACCTTCAGATGAAACATAAACATCGGATTCCGTTTGCGTAACTTTTCCATGCAGGATATCGAAAGTAAAGTTGTTGCGCGGAAAAGAATGACGCGCCTGGGGTTTTAAAACGGTGAAGGTATCCACAATCACTGTTACCGCGGAATTCGAATGCAGGTCGTTGCCCTGGGGTGCCGTGTTGAAATAAATATTGCACCGGCTGATAGGGTCAAATACCGGAAATGATTGATACAGGTACATTCCTCCGCCAGACACTGAAGCCGTGTTGTCAGCTATGGTGACATTTTTAAGCATGGGCGTGGAGCTGCTGAAATACATACCGCCACCTCTACCATCAAAAGCCGTGTTTTTTGTTATCGAAACATTTTCAAGAACGGGACTGGAATTGGATCCAAATATTCCGCCACCAGAACCATCTCCCCACCCGTAACTTTGAGCGGAATTGCCTGTAATAGAAACATTAACAATGACAGGGCTGGAATTATTGCAATAAATCCCGCTATTTGATCCGCCGGTTATTGTCATGCCGGACAGGCGGGAGGAGGTGTTTTTATCGAACCGGAAAACAGAGCCGGTGCCTTCGGCATCCAAAATAACTGTGGTGTCGTTTACCCCGGCCAGGCTGATAAAATCAGGAAGGATGACAGGGAATTGTTCATCGTTTGACGAGCTGCTGTAGGTGCCTTTCAGCAGATGGATGGTGCGGGGATGCAAACTGTCGGCCCAGATGATTGGATACGCCTGCCGGATATTCTTAAGCGGATCATCAGGGGTAAGACCACTATTACTGTTATCCCCGTCGGGCGAAATATACAGGTCGGCATCTGCCTGCGCCACCTTGCCGTGCATGATATCGAAGGTGAAGTTCGGAAGCGGAAACGCATGCCACGACTGGGGATGCAATACAGTGAAAGTATCCACGATCACTTTGATCGTGGAAGAATTGGAATGCAGGTCGTTACCCACAAGTGCTGCATTATGATAAATATTGCAGCGATTGATGCTGTCGAATACCGGAAAAGATCCATCAAAGTACATCCCTCCACCAAACTGATTGGCTGTGTTGTTGGTTATCGTAACCTTCCTCAGCGTGGGGCTGGAATTATTGCCGCAAAGAATTCCGCCGCCATAAGAAGCCGAATTGCCTGCAATGATTAGGTTTTCAAGCCTGGGACTTGAATTGTCACAGTATATCCCACCGTTTGAACCGCCGGTAATGGTGATCCCTGACAGATGGGAGGTAGTACTGTTGGTGAATTGAAAAACGCCGGCAGTACTTTCCGCATCAAGGATAACCGTAGCGCTGTTTACCCCTGCCAGGCTGATGTAATCCGGCAAAACCACCGGGAAAAACTCATTGTTTGAAGAAGGGCTGTAGGTTCCTTCCAGCAAATGGATGGTTCTTGGATTCAGTTCGTCGGCCAGGATAATGGAACACGCATGCCGGATGGTTTTCAGGGGGTCTTCAGGAGTGAGGCCGCTGTGTCTGTTGTCCCCGGAGGGCGAAACATACACATCGGCATTTGCGTGCTCTATTTTTCCATGGAGGATATCGAAAGTAAAGTTTGATAAAGGAAAAGCATGATATGCATTGGGTTTCAATACGGTGAAGGTGTCTACAATCACTCTGATCGGCGAATACATTGAATATAGGTCGTTGCCTTCACGTGCGGAATTCAGGTAGATATTGCAGCGGTTGTTAGGGTCGAATACCGGAACAGATCCATCAGAGTATATCCCACCGCCAGACTCAGCAGTGTTATTGGTTATTGTGACATTTCTCAGCGTGGGTCTTGAACCAAAGCAAGAAATCCCGCCGCCCGTCCTCGCATTGTTGCCCGAAATGATCAGGTTCTCAAGAACCGGGTTGGAACTGTATAACTCGATACCCCCATAAGATCCGCCGGTGACCGTTATTCCCGACAGGCGTGTCGTGTTGTTTTTCCCAACGAAATTAAAAACGCTTCCGGTACCTTCTGCATCAACAATCGCAGTGGTTTTACCCACTCCGGCCAGACTGATGTAATCGGGCAAAATAACCGGGAATTTTTCATGGGTTGTTGAAGGGCTGTACTTGCCCTCCAGCAAATGAATGGTTCGCGGATTCTGTTTATTGGCAATGATGATGGAATACACATGACCAATAGTCTTCAGCGGATCATCCGGGGTAAGGCCGGTGTTGCTGTCATCTCCATCGGGTGAAACATACACATCGGCATTGGCCTGAGCCACCTTGCCGTGCAAAATATCGAAGGTAAAATAGGATAAGTCAAAAGCATGGTATGCCTGGGGTTTCAGTACCGAGAAGGTATCCACGATCACTTCAATCCTGGAATATGAATACAGATCATTGCCTGAAGGAGCATTATTAAGGTAGATATTGCACCGGCTGTTTTTATCAAATACCGGAACAGCTCCATCACAGTATATCCCTCCACCAGCCTGAGATGCCGTGTTGTTGGTTATAGTAACATTTTTCAATTTGGGGTTCGAACTATAACCGCAATGAATTCCACCACCAAAATCGGCACTGTTTTTAGATATAGTCACCTTTTCAACGACAGGGTCCGAATTGTTTTCGCAGCGAATCCCACCACCATTATTGCCTGAGATGACTACGTTTTCAATAAAAGGGCTGGAGTTATCACAATAAATACCGCCATTTGATGCGCCGGTGACAGTTATACCCGATAAACGGGACGTACGGTTATTGTTGAATTGAAATATAATACCGGTACTATCCGCATCAACAATAACTGTTTTACTATTTTCCCCTTGCACGCTGATATTATCCGGCAAAACAAGTGGGAATTTTTCCTGGGTTGTTGAAGGACTATACCTGCCTTTCTGCAAATGGATGGTGCGCGGATACAAACTGTCGGCAATAAGCCGGGGGATCGCCTGACCAATGGTCTTCAGCGGATCATCCGGGGTAAGGCCGGTGTTGCTGTTATCACCATCGGGTGAAACATACACATCGGCATCGGCCTGAGCAAATTTGCCGTGAAGGATGTCGAAGGTAAAGTTGGCCAGCGGGACGGCATGGTAGGTCTGGGGTTTCAAAACAGTAAAAGTATCCACGACCACTTTAACCGGGGAATCTGAATACAAATCGTTGCCAGATTTGGCAGTATTCAGATAGACATTGCATCGGTTGATGCTGTCGAAAACCGGGCTGGATCCGGAAAAGTAAATTCCGCCACCGTTAGCATCAGAAGCTGTGTTATTGGTTATTTTAACATTTTTAAGGTTGGATTTGGAGTTGCTGAAATAGATCCCGCCACCGTTACCACAACAAGTACCCCACCCGTAATAGGGATGAACGGAATTGCCGGTAATAACAACATTCCCAATAGTGGGGCTGGAGTTGACGCAATATATCCCACCACCCAGGTAGGAACTTCCATTTGTAACCGTGAATCCCGCCAAAACCGCAGTCGCCTTTTCTCCGTTAGAGATGGTTACAACGCTGCCTGTCTTCTTTCCATCGATGATTGTTCGGGAGATATAGGAAGTATCCCGCGTGATGAGGAACAGGGATGCCACCGTGATGTTTTTCCCGTTGTAATTGATGTTTTCCAGATAGGTTCCCGGAGATACCAGCACCGTATCGCCCGATTTTGCGGCATCGATCCCCTGCTGGATGGTTGGGTAATCGGCCGGGATGCGGATGATTTGCCCGTGCAGCGCACTGGCGGAGAGCAGGATGATTGAAAGGATGATTAGTTTTTTCATGGTGTTATCATTTCTAAAATAATTTTAATGTTCAGCTGCCTTCTGCTGGTGATCCACCTCACCGCCGGCCTCCTGGCCTTGCGAGCTCCCTGCTGCTTCGATCCACCTCACCCCCGGCCCCCTCTCCCGCGCTCACTGCTCTCGCGCTCCGTTCACGGGAGAGGGGTGTCAGCATCTGCATGACTTTGGACTAATATGAAGACTACCAATATCTTGTTTATGAATGAATTAAGACAAAACGATTCAAATTAATACTACATTTCGCTGTTGCTGACTCCCCCTCTCCCGTGAACGGAGCGCGAGCGCAGTGAGCGCGGGAGAGGGGGCCGGGGGGTGAGGTGGATCGCGCCAAAATGCCGGCTCCACAGTAACTATTCAACCACAAACCTCCTCCTGGCTGTCAACTGATCAGATCGAATCTCGATAAAGTACATCCCGGGCCGGAGCTTGGAGATATCCACGGTGTTGTTTACCGGTTTTTCCTGATGCACCTTTTGCCCGGCGGAATTGTAAATGGCAACCTGTTGGATCGTTAATTCATTTGGCGCGGAAATCACCAGCAGGCCCTTGCCTGGATTCGGGAAGATGGATATTTCATTCTCCAGCCTGATGTTCTCCGAAGAGGTGAGGCACGCCAGTTTAATTTCTTCCTCGCTGTTGCAGCCGGGTGCATTCCCTTGAATATCGATACTTCCGCCTGGACTGGCCAGATAACTGCATACCGACAGTACCTCACAAACTGATAATGAATCGTTATCACGGATAATCAGGTTGGCGATGGAGCCGGGATCGATATTTCTCAGCCCTTTGAGGCTTTTCAGCGACGGGTTGCCCTCAATCACCAGGTCCCCATAGAGGGTAGTCACCCCCTCCAGTCCCTCCAGACTGGTCAGCAGGGGATTGTTCTGAATGGTAAAGGCGCCCCCAATGGTACTCATCATGCTTAACCCGGCTACATTTTTAATGTCGCTCCCGCTGATGGTCACATCAACGCCTATTTCCTGACAATAAGGATAATCTGTGGCGAAATTATCCACCTCAGCCTGCGAAGAAAGGGTTAGGGACCTGAGCTGGCATTTACGGACGATATTGGCTTCAAAAACCGACCGTCCATAAGTTCCAATTCGCAAAAGCCGTTCGTTACCAATCTTAACATAATCGAAATCTGCGGCAAGCACCACCGGCATGCCCTGGCTGGCATAATTCCAACTGGTGCCGCCATCGTTTGAGAGGTAAATCCCGATATCATTGGCCAGAAACAAATAGTTCGTATTTTCGGGATCGATAAACAGGTCGTTGCAGGGAAGATCAGGCAGATCCCCGGAAATATTTGTCCAGGTTTGCCCGAGATCGGTGGTCTTGTACACCTTATTGCCGGGTGAAAATCCGGTTCTCAACACATACATCGTATTGGCATCAACCGGATCGGTAACCACCCGTGAGATCCAGCGGATTTCGCCGGGAATATTGGCAGTTACATCCGTCCAATGCGACCCTTCATCGGTAGAGACCTTAACCAAAAATGCAGAATCAAGAGCGGCTTTTTCAAACCCGGTGGTCAAGATCATATTATTGGGATTTACCTGGCTTTGAGCCAAGGTGCCGATATTTACGGGCGAGATATCTGTAGGACCGGATATAACCTCAAAAGTCAACCCTGCGTTGGTTGATTTCAGAATCTTTTTATTGGCTGTGTACAGAATGTTGTTATTGGTTGGATGCATAAAAAATGGGGTGATCCATGAACCATTAGCCAGAAATATCAGAGCAAAAGAAACTCCCCCGTCCACACTTTTGAAAAGTATGCCATTATGTCTTGAGGTATACACATTATCAGGATTGACCCGGTCGAAAAAACACTCCATTACATCACCTATGAGGGTGCCATACCAGGTAGTTCCCCCGTCGGCAGTGCGGGCACCGCCATTATCCTGCATCCCCCCGATGAAAATCCCGGGGTTGGAGGGATGTGAGGCAATCCGGTAAAACTGCAGGGTACTCAGGTCCTTGTTGAGGGAGGTTGCCGTATAGCCCTTATCGGAAGATTTATAGATTCCCCCGTCGCAGCCGATATACAGGATGTTGGGGTTGGATGGAGCAAAAATCAGTTTATGATAGTCGCAATGGACGAGGCTGCCAAACACGTCAACTCCAAACGGCCTGACGGGTTCAAACGTTGAGCCGTTGGTTGTCCGGTGCAATTCGACGTTGCCGATCAAAACATGATTCGGATTAACCGGATCTACAGCAATGCACAGGTCATAATCACCCTGATCATACCAATCGGAACCACTGTAGCCTCCCAGTTTGGTTCCTGCAGATATCTGGACCCAGCTGTTTCCGCCATTTACCGATTTAAAAGCACGGGTGAGTGCCGAGCCGGGTGAATTGTTATCGAAAATAACCGCATAAATGATATTGGGATCAGATTTTGCAATATCAAACTGCATCCGGCCTCCGGTGGTAGGAAGAAGAAGACCTGAATTACTCTGTACCCAGGTGGCTCCCTGGTCATTTGAAATAAAGAATCCCGGAGTACCGTTAGTTCCACCAATGGCAGCATATGCTTTACTCGGATCCGCCGGGTGAAACGCAATATCGAAAGCGTCCTGCAGATCCAATGTTCTGCTCCAGGTTGTCCCTCCATCGATGCTCCTCCATATCCCTTCATTGGGTAATACTCCTCCTGAAAGTGAATATCCACTGGCAAGGGTGGCCAGAATAATGTTTGAATTATAGGGGCTGACTTCCAGGTCACTAAAGTGGGTCAGGTTTCCTATACCATTGGTGATCACCGTCCAGGATTGTCCTCCGTCGGTTGATTTAAATAATCCTTTCCCTGGAAAAGCCGTGGAAACAAAAAGCACCGATTCTCCTGAACCGGCATAAACGGTTTCCGGATTTTTGGGATCGATGGCAATGGCTCCAAAAGTCATCGACTCCATGCCATAGCCGACATCGCTCCAGTTGGTGCCCCCGTCAATGGATTTCCAGATTCCGCCACTGGCAGCACCGATATAAAGGATTGACGGATTGGTTGGATGCACGGCAATGGCTCTCACCCGCCCGCTGACGATTCCCCAATTTGCCCCGGGGTGTTGAAATCCCCGAGGCCCGATTGCAGCCCATGTTGGATAAACATTGCTTTTCAGCCTGCCGCTTTTGGCCTTGCTCATCTCCCGGTCCGCTTCCTGGTAGAACCGGGTTGCGGGGATGGTATCATACGGGAATGCCCTCGGAGCGTAGAACCACTCGGCCCGCATAAATTGTTTGGAGTTCCGGATGCGTTCCGGAACCTCCTTTGTGATGGATTTTTTGACAAGAACGGTGCTGGTCGATTGCCCGAAGGAGAGCAGCCCGGCGCAAAGAAAAAATGCCAGAAGTAAAGTTGTTGTTTTCATAATTCTGCCTGTTTATTTTTGAAATGCACAAACGCATATTCAAAGGTACATCAGCAGAAATAAAAAAAGGGGTCCATCTTGTTAACGCCGGGATCCGTCTTGTTAACGCCGGGATTTGTTTTGATAACGCAAGAAATGGGTGTAGGGTATCGGGTGTCGGGTATCGGGTTTTGGGGTAGAAAAATGGTTTCAGGGGTGCGATAATTGAAAGATCTCCGCAATATGCTATATTTGACAAGACTTAAGATAAATGAGTATCGAAAATATAAATATTGATGTTGAGAGGATTGTTAAGCATTGGATTATACCTCAGAGGATGATTACAATACGATGTTGATGCTATACAATTCTAATTCATTCAGTTGGGCTTTATTTTTAGGGCATATTTCAACAGAGAAGCTACTCAAAGTATGACGATTACAAAAGTGAGTTTCACTCAAGATGCACACCTGATTATACGAAAGACTGGATCAGAAAAATAGAAATTCTCCGGACATGGATCAAACAGATGCTGTAAATATTGCTCAACGGT
>JAPLDV010000215.1 GCA_026391235.1 Bacteroidia bacterium
TATCCGTTCGTCGAAAGCGGTTTACGAGGACTGCTGGATAACAACTCAATCCCAATACATGGCCGGCTTGATGGATCGGTGCCCCGCGATGGAGAACTGACTCCGGATATTGTTGCGAATGCCTTGGGAATTGAAACCAAATCCGGACCGGCTGTCCCTGAATTCCTTGCTAATCGCCCACCCTCCATGTGTAAAGGGTGCGGCCATATCGATACCTACTATGCACTGATTGAAGCATTGAATCCGTATGGTACCGGGCGGACTTTTTCCGACATTGGATGTTACACACTCGGTGCGCTGCCGCCTTTTGAAGCGGTGAATTCATGCGTAGATATGGGAGCATCAATTACTATGGCCAAAGGTGCTGCTGATGCCGGACTTTTCCCGGCAGTTGCGGTCATAGGAGATTCAACCTTCGCACATTCAGGCATGACCGGCCTCCTTGATGCAGTCAATGAAAACAGCCCGATAACCGTCATTATTTCAGACAATGAAACTACCGGCATGACCGGCGGGCAAACTTCTTCAGCTTTCGGCAGGCTGGAGAGCATTTGTCTCGGTTTGGGCGTTCCTGCAGAACACCTAAGGCTTATGATACCACTAAAGAAAAATCATGAAGCAAATGTTGCCATCATTTCGGAGGAATTGAAGCATCATGGAGTTTCCGTCATTATCAGCAGGCGAGAGTGCATTCAAACAGCCGTAAACCACAAGAAAGTTCAAAATTCCTGAAATCCTTTGATCAGATGAAGACAGATATTATACTTGCCGGCGTGGGGGGCCAGGGTATTCTGACCATTGCCGCCGCTATCGGGTTCGCCTCTCTGCATGAACATAAGTTTGTTAAGCAAGCAGAAGTTCATGGCATGAGCCAGCGCGGAGGAGCCGTGCAATCTCATCTTCGGATATCAGATAATCCTGTTTTTTCAGATCTGATCCCACTGGGGACAGCAGACCTGATTCTGTCGGTAGAACCCATGGAAGCATTGAGATATCTTCCATACCTGGCAATAAATGGCTGGGTGGTAACCAATTCGGTACCGTTCGAAAATATTACGGACTATCCATCCATAACCAGAATTCAAGAGGAATTGCGAGCCTTGCCAAATTCAGTGTGGCTAAATGCCGATCAATTCGCTAAGGATTGCCATTCGCCAAAATCATCGAACATCGTAATGCTCGGAGCAGCTTCCGGTTATCTGGGTCTCGGCATCGACTCACTAAGAGTTGGAGTGGAGCAGGTTTTCCGTAGAAAGGGGAAGGATGTGGTCGAAGCCAATATTCGTGCCCTTGAAGCGGGACGTAAATTTATAACATTGTAAATCTATCAGTTACCACATTTTTTCAGGATACTCCCCCTGCCGGTATAAGGCGGAAATCCTTTCCTGGACATGGGGCCTGTCGGCCTGGTAAGTTACTCCAAACCATTGGGCATCGCTTTGAAGTACTTTTACTTCAACAATTTGAGATTCAATCAGCTGGTTAACCGCATAGGGTATGTAAAATTCAGATTTCAATTCGCTGCCTTTTTGAACAAGAAAACCACGGAACAGATCATTGAAGCTGGGTAAAATAGCAGGAGTAAATCCCCAGAAATTCATCGAAACAATTTCGTTTCCAACCAAATCGGCTTCTGTGCCATTATCATCCAGAAAAATGATCCTGTGATTCTTTCCTTCAATATGGGTTCTTTCAACAACACCCGTCAGTTTCATTTTCTCGTCGACGGAGCAAATACCCCTTGAAACTGCACCAAATTCCGACAGGGTGTTGGAAAGATTATAACCCACCATCGACTGGGAGCGCACATTCCCAGGATCCAACACGGACAGAAATCCGGCCATTACCCTGAAAGCATCTTTGCCATAATAGTCGTCACCATTAATCACAGCAAAGGGTTCGCCAAGGATCTTCTCTGCTGATAATACCGCATGTCCTGTTCCCCATGGTTTTATCCTCTCAGAATTAACCATAATTCCGGATGGAATATCGGTAAGTCTCTGGATAACATGATC
>JAPLDV010000893.1 GCA_026391235.1 Bacteroidia bacterium
TGCTTTACGAGCTCACTCATCAGTTCGGCGTTAGGATAGCTTTGGTGGATGGCGGAAATCTCCGGAATGCAATTCCACGTGAGGCTGTAGCCATAATCCTGGTGAAAGATCAGGATCTTCAGAACATTAAAGCCAAAACCGCCGAATTTGGCAAAATGGTGCAAAATGAACTTTCTTCGGCCGATCCCGGCGTTAAGGTTCAGATCGGCGAAACTGATAAGCCTGCGACTGTTTTGGACATGGATTCAGCATCCAGATTGATAAGAGCCGTTTATGGATGCCCGAACGGGGTGATCAGGATGAGCACGGACATGATCGGGCTGGTGGAAACATCTACTAACCTGGCGATTGTCAGGTCGGAAGAAGATCGGGTGTATATCAAATGCCTCTTGCGGAGTTCCGTGGATTCGGCCCGCGAGGATCTTAAAAACATGTTTGCTTCAGTCTTTACACTCGCTGGAGCGAACATTGAATTCGACGGTGAATATCCCGGATGGAAACCAAATATGGATTCGGCAATTTTGAAAGCGGCCCGTGAGGTTTATCAGAATCTCTATGGTAAGGTTCCCGAGATCAAGGCAATACATGCAGGACTGGAATGCGGGATCCTCGGAGGGGTTTATCCCAACTGGGATATGCTCTCGATCGGGCCAACCATCCGGTTCCCGCACTCCCCCGATGAAAAGGTGAACATTTCCACGGTTCAGAAATTCTGGGATTTCCTGGTAAAGATCCTCGAAGAAGTGCCGGTGAAATAGTAGGGAGTAGGGAGTAGGGAGTAGGGCACAAGAATATCAGGGGTTGCTTTTATATGTTGCCCCCGGCTTAAGCCGGGGAATTACAATGATTATCTGATAGTTACGGACTTTAGTCCGATTTTTTTAAACTCTGACCAAACATACTTAAAATTTGGACTAAAGTCCATAAGGTTTTGTGGATCAACATAATCCCCCAATTGAATTTGGGGGCAACATATCAGGATCGCTAATGAGTTTTCATTATTACACAGCCTCTTCAGTTAGTGGTTATAATAATGATCAGTAATTATTATGGTTTAAGCCAAAACCGAAAAGATCCGCGGAACTCTGCGTTCCTTGTATGAATCCGCGTAAATCCGCGTGCTAATCTTAATTGCTTTGAACTACCCCATATGCACCGTCGCCTCCCGGTCGGGGCCGACTGAGACTATGGTAACCGGGATCCCCAGTTTGTTTTCGATGAAGCGTATGTAGCCTTTAAGGTTTTCAGGAAGGCTTGCTTTTTCGCGCATTCCGCTGATATCTTCCATCCAGCCAGGAAGATCGGTATATAGTGGTTCCACAGGTACTTCCGTGTCGAACGGGATTTCCGTGGTGATTTTGCCATTGATCCTGTAAGCGGTAGCTACACGCAGGGTATCGAAACCGCTGAGCACATCGGCCTTTGTCATGATCAGGCTTGTCACACCATTGAGCATAACGGTGTACCGGAGAGCGACCATATCGAGCCAGCCGCATCTTCTCGGACGGCCGGTGGTGGAGCCGAATTCACAACCGGACTTTCGCAGGTGCTCACCGGTTTCTTCCAGAAGCTCGGTCGGGAACGGTCCGCTGCCTACGCGGGTGCAGTAAGCTTTGAAAATACCGATGACTTTGCCGATCCTCCCGGGAGCAACCCCTAGTCCAGTGCACGCTCCGGCGCAGGTTGTATTGGATGAGGTAACAAAAGGATAGCTTCCGAAATCGACATCCAGCATGCTGCCCTGCGCCCCTTCGGCAAGAATGCGCTTGCCTGACTCCAGCCACTCGTTTAAGAGATACTCTCCATTCACGAATTGGAACGATCGGAGGAATTCTATGGCTGCCAGCCATTCGGTTTCAAGCGGTTGAATATCTGCCGGGTAATTGAACTGACTTATTTTCCTGATATGCTGGTCCCTGAGGTACTGATATTTAGCAAGAAAGGAATCTTCGAGGATATCACCAATCCGCAATCCTTCGCGACCGGTTTTATCAGTATAGGCAGGTCCGATGCCTTTCAGCGTGGATCCGATTTTCAGGATCCCTTTGCTGGCTTCGGAGGCAGCATCTAACAACCGGTGGGTTGGAAGGATCAGGTGTGATTTTTTCGAAATGAACAGATTCTTACGGATATCCAAACCGAAACCAGTGAGGCGGTCGACTTCCTTCTTGAATACCACAGGATCAACCACCAGTCCGTTTCCGATCAGGTTAAGCTTGTCGGGATGGAAAATACCGCTCGGGATAGTATGA
>JAPLDV010000392.1 GCA_026391235.1 Bacteroidia bacterium
ATGGGGGCGGCTGTAGTAATAGTCATGGACCCATTTCGTTACCCGGTTGGCCATTGCGACGGCTTCATCGCTGCCGGAGCCAAACAGCGGCACCTTCTTTGTCGCCAAGGCATAGACGACCGGGTGGTTCTCAAAATTTTCATCCACCGCCTTTTTCAGTTCTTCAAAGGTAATCTTCTTCTCATCGAATACAAGCTTCTTGATCACCATCAGAGAATCAGTCACATCCGCTAGGCCGATGATGGCTGCTCCGGAGCTGTTGTAAACAGCGCCTCCTTTGGTGACATCTTTTCCTTTCGCGATGCAACCGTCAATGAGCGATGAGAGGAGCGGGGTCGGCCGGAGCTCCTGGTGAGCCTCTGCCAGCATGTTGTTGTACTCAATAGACTGATCGATGATGAAAGCGAATTGGGTGGTGAAAGCGTTGAAGAAATCGTCGAATGTCGTAAACGCCCCCTGTTCGATCACGCCGGTATCCGGACCTAGCTTCCATTTCATTACTGGGTGCAGGCCGTCGTTCAGCGCCATCTCCAGTGCAGCCACCATGTTCATCATCTGCATGTTGGTGTGGCCGAAATGTTTTCCCGAGAGCGTTGGCTCCACGCATCCGGTAGCCGACCAGTTGCGCAGGTCCCGGATATCATAATTGAACTTCTTAAGAGAGCCCATGACCACCTCGTCGTTATGCATGGACGGGGTGGCGGCCGTGACGAGGTTTACTTCGCAAAGCCGCTTCAGGTAGGTATCGGAGTTGATCCCTAGATGGAAGCGGGCATTCACATTAGGGTCTCGGATGCTGAGCATCTCCGTGACTTTGAGGAAGATATAGGTCATATCGCATACGGCATCCTCGCCGTCGGGGGTGACCCCTCCTAAGGTGATAGCCTGATCTGAAGAACTACCGCCGAAATAGAAATTGGCCATATCTGGCGTGAGAGGCAGATGGTCCGTGCAGCGCATGTAAAAACAACCGATCAGCTCGATGGCGTGCCGGATGTATTCCTGCCTTTCCGCCGGAGAAGAAAGCTTTGCCATATCCGCCTCAAAGTAGGGCTGTAACCACTGATCAAGCCTTCCCAAGGAGAGCCCGGCATTGGTGCTCTCCTGGTGTAAGGCGACCCAGGTTATCCATAAAGTATTAACGGCCTCGTCAAGGGTCCGGGTGGGGTTTTCAATGACCTGTTTACAGGTCTTGGATAGGTTCAAGAGTTCTTTCTTTCGCCGGGGATCTGGTTCTGCTTCTGCATCTCGAGCGGCCTGATCCGACAGGTTTTTGGAATAGGTCGTCAATCCTTCAAGCGCAAGGATCATCGCGCCCAGCGTGGCTTTTTTCTCTTCATCGCAAGCCCCTGAGGCCAGTTCTGTCCTGATTTCCTCAATCAGGCCTTTCGTGCCTATTTTCATGATCTTCGGAAAATCCGGAATGGTGTGGGATATGGTGACCTGCTTCCAGTTGAAGTAAACCGCGAAACGCTCATCGATTTTCTGACAGAGGGGCTTATCGTAATGCTCGCGCACCCACTCTTTGAAGTTACGCTTGGCCCAGTAAGGAAAGACCTCATGATGCAAGGTTTGCATGGTTTCTTCGGAGATGTCTGCCGGGTTGAGCGTTCGGTGTGGCAATGTGAGCAGCTCAGACCAGATCATAGTGCCGTGGCCTTCGGGATATATCACGATGCCAATGTCTTTTGTAGTGGTTGTTCCGGCGATCAGGTCGTTTTTCCGGATCAGAGGACGCTTGTTTTCCATGAGATATTTATAAGAATGCGCCTTTCTCAATATGGGAATCCAGGGCTTTCCATCGATGTCCATTTCGCACCCGAAGGTTTTATGCCAGTCGGTGATGAGCTTGGGGAGCTCCGGACAGACCTCGGCCTTTTGGGTCAGGTGGATATCTAGGAAAGCCTTCACACGGGGAAAGTCCTCAAGGTTGTAAAGACTCAGATAGGGCTCAGAGAGATATTTAACGCCCGGATCGATTGATTCGGCTTTCATGCCGCCGGTCCGGCGCGCAAGCAGTTCGTCGCTCAGATCGGTCCTCGCAACAGGCGATTTCTTTAAAAGGTCTTTTTGGTTTGTCGTCCGCTCTTTTACCATGATGTCTTTTTGTTTCTTGCTGATGAGGACAGACAGGAGGAAAAAGAACAGATTGAGGTATGAAGCGTTTCCATCGTACCTAAGTTCACTTTTCAACATCATGAATATCTGTTCCGTCGGGGTGGCGGAAAGCAGTTTCTTTACCGTTTTATCTGTGCTGAAGTGGAGCACAATATCGGCATCCTCGGGGACAGCGCCGCATACCGCTACATTACCTTCGCAAAAGATAATGCCCACCGTTACGGAATCGCTTTCAGTGCGTATGCCCATGGAAAAATTGATCCACCCCTGGTCACTCTTGAGGTATGCGTTCAGCGCCCCACGTAGATTGTAACTTGCAGCCATAAGGCGAAGAAGTAGGTAGACCATCACGTTGGTGGATGTCTTTTTTGTATATGTCCGAACAACTGTCTTTATCATCATCATACCCCCTGACTGCTATTGAATTGAGGTGGTCTGGTTTCTTTAGACAACCCGAAACGCGTTATAAGTGGTGAGCTTCCTTGTTTTATGGCGATTCCTTCAACTTCGGTATGGTTTGGGTGGATCATTTTCCCCCACACAGCAAATTGAGGTTATTCTCCCTTGGTGATTGATTTCTTGGCAGATCAAAAAGAACACAAAACCCCGACTCTTTTTAGAAACCGGGGTTTCAATAATCTCTCCATGGTATCACCCTTATAAAAAGGGTTTAATTTAGTTGTTAACCGAATGACGATGCCTCGTTCACTTTTTTTTGCTCCTAAAACAATAGAAAGTCAATAAGATATTTTATTGGTTATCATTTGAAATGTTGAATTTTTGTCATTATTGACGATTTGTTTTTTACAGGAAGTTGTCGATTGTCTTAAAAATCACTGTCAGGTCAAATTCAGTTCAAGAACTAAAGCAATTCCTGCAGCAGAAAGATAAGACCCATCAGCCCGAGAACGCCGCTGCCATACCAGAGCCATTT
>JAPLDV010000618.1 GCA_026391235.1 Bacteroidia bacterium
GGCAAAACCACAACAACCCGGGTGTCAGGATAGGCCATACGGAACGCTTCAATGCAGTGCATAAGCACCGGTTTATCTGCGAGCAAGAGAAACTGCTTGGGGACATCGGTGCCCATGCGAACCCCGCGTCCTCCCGCTACTCAGATGGTCAATGTGTTCACTTCGTTCGCTAATTATGCTCGCTTCGCTCGCTAATTATGCTCGCTTCGCTCGCTAATTGGCTCCGCTAATTGTGCTCCCTTCTGTCGCTAATTGAGAAATGTGTTCTTTAATTTAGTTCGCTTTAGCGTACCAATTAGCGCGAAGCGCCATTTAGCGGAGCGAAGCGGAGCCAATTAGTGAGCGAAGCGAACTATTTATAAAGGTACCTCTTGATGCTCTTCTTCGGTGTCTTTTCAAATTCCTGCGCAACGAGCTCTATAGCCGTTACCTGCATGTATTTTGTCAAACGGTTGTTCAGGCTGATGCGGTTTTTCTCCATCTGTTCTTCGAGGTCCTCACGCGTGATCTGACCCGATTTTACCACCTCCTGATCAGGATAAACCATCGCAACAATTTTACCGGAACGCTC
This sequence comes from Bacteroidia bacterium, assembly GCA_026391235.1. Next base: position 572 of record JAPLDV010000618.1, read on the forward strand.
AGCAACCACTGATTCAATTACATACAGCATCGTATTGAGCTTGGATTCTATCTCCTCAGGATAGATATTCTGTCCCGAGGGCCCAAGAATCATGTTTTTGCTACGACCTTTGATGTAGATAAAATGATCTTTGTCGAATACGCCCAGGTCACCGGTTCGCAACCATCCTTCGGGAGTCAGCGATGCATTTGTTGCCTCCGGATTTTTATAGTACTCCAGCAGGACATTATCACCACGTACCATGATTTCGCCTACCTCATTATATGGATCGAATGAATCGATTTTCATTTCCAGCGTATCCACGGCTTTTCCTGATGCACCATTCCTATGATTCCGCCAGTTGGCGTAACTCACCAGAGGTCCGCACTCCGTCATGCCGTAACCGATTGAGAACTGGAATCCGATCTTTTTCAAAAAAGTTTCAACCTCGGGGTTCAGTGCAGCACCTCCGATAACAATCTCACGGAACTGCCCGCCAAAGGATTCGGTGAGCGAAGCTTTGATTTTCTTGTGGATGATGGTGTTGATTCCGGGAATATTCAACAGCACTTTCATCGCAGGTTTTCTCAGTTTAGGCAGGATCCGGGTGATATAGATTTTCTCCAGCACCAGGGGGACAAACATCACCAGGTGAGGTTTGATCTCCTGGAAAGCCTTTAGGATGACCTGCGGCGACGGGATCTTACCCAGGAAAGTTATGTGACAGCCCAGCGAGGTGGGGAAGATGAAATCGAAGGCACATCCGTAAGTATGAGCAAGAGGAAGAAAAGATACAATCTGGTTACCCGATTCAAGCGGCATATTGTCCTGGGCATACTGAAGGTTTGCCATGAAGGCGTTATAGTTCAGCACAACACCTTTTGAAAACCCGGCTGTTCCGGATGTGTAATTTATGGTAATAATTTCGGAGTTAGACACTTCGGGCACCTTAAACCCTTCAGGATCAAGTCCGTGAGGGAAACGGAGGTCGAATTTGCTCTGGATTCCTGCCATATCCTCCTTCAACCCGGGTTCGCGTGAAAAGAGGAGACTCAGATCATTCAGCTTAAAAACAGCCCGGATGGCAGGTAACTGGCTGACATCAATCCCCGGGTAATACTCTTCCGATACAAAAAGCACATCGGATTCCGAATGATTGAGGATGTTCTGAACATCTTCCCGATGGAAATCGGAAAGGATTGGGATAGCAACCGATCCATTCAGAATTGCAGCCATATAGGTAACAGCCCAGTTCCGCGAATTTTTCCCGAGAAGGGCAATTTTTGAACCGATACCAATTTTGTGTTTTTCGAAGATCATGTGAAACTTAATAATCTTCTCGGCAACATCCTTATATAAATAGGTATCTCCCTGGTAATCGGAATATGCATTCTGGAACCAGTTGTCACGGATTCCTGATGCGATGGTTTGTACGAAATTGCGCTCTAACATAAGTAGTGTATAAGAGGTTTTATTTAATAAGCTTTGCAAGAGCCGCTTCGAGCTTGTCGCCCCGTAGATTTCTGCCGACGATCTTGCCGGTTTTGTCGAGGAGGAAGTTAGCCGGAATCGACCGTACACCATACATTTTAGCGACTTCATTGTCCCAATATTTAATATCGGAAACATGGGTCCAGGTCAGGTTGTCGTCCTTGGTTGCTTTAATCCAGGCTGCCCTGTCACGATCGAGTGATACACCCAAAACGGTGAAATTCTTATTCTTAAATTTGTTGTAAGCGATAACCACATTAGGATTTTCTGCACGGCACGGTCCGCACCATGCTGCCCAGAAATCAACCAGTAAATATTTGCCGCGGAAATCCGACAGTTTTACCGGTTTGCCAAGGGAATCATTTTGAGTGAAATCAGGAGCCATCACACCCACAGCGGTGAGTTTCATTTTAACCAGCGATTCCTTCAGCAATTTCACATACTTATACTCAGCAAGTGCCGGATCAAAGTCGTTCATCAGTTTTTCGAGCTGTGCCGGATCTTCAATGTTGTAGATCATTGAGTTGAGCAGATAAGAAGCTACCGGAGATTTGATTACCGTTTTTATATAAGCCAATTTTTCTTCCTTCTGCTTGTTGTCCAATTCATCCAACTGGGCTTCAATTTTTTTCACTTCCGCAGTATTCTTGGCCTTCTCCGCCTCATTATAAGCGGTATACAATGGACGCATCTGTTCCGACATAGCCTTTGTCATCTTGTTATAACCGGCCAGAACACTGTGCGTGGGTGATCCGGTGATTTCAGCACCAGGGAAATCGTCAGATTTAGCCATAAGCTTAATATTGGAATTATCGAGAAAAATACTGATTCCTCCACGCAGGTCGCCGATTTTTAGCAAGTAGAAGTCGGGTTCAATCACTTTCCCTTTCAGGGTAAAGGTCCCGTCATCGGCAATACCAGTGGAATACTTGGCTACCATTTTTCCGGCTTCGCGGGCCTGGAGTTCAACTTTACCGCCTTTTGCACCATCAATTTTTCCTTCGATAGAAAAGGTTTGGGCCATAGCCCATCCACTGATCAGAAAAAGACTGAGGGCCATCGAAAAAACCTGTTTTTTCATTTTTTATTGTTTTAAATAGTTTTCGAAAATACATATTTTCAGAGATCTTCCCACTGCCAGGTTTCACTCACCTCCCAATTTGCCTTCAGGTTCAGCTCTTTGGCAAATGAGATAACCTTTTCAGGCAGAATGTGCCTGATATAACGCCTTGTATCCCAGCGCCCGTTCGCGTTGGAGTCAAAAATCAGCCGGG
>JAPLDV010000251.1 GCA_026391235.1 Bacteroidia bacterium
AGCGATCAGGAACGAGATAATGATGGCTGGCCCTGCATAATTTGCAGATACTTCTCCGGTAAGCACAAAAATACCGGCTCCGATGATGGCTCCGATCCCCAAGGTAATCAGGTTAGTTGCCGACAACGCCCGCTTAAAACCGTGGCTGTCGCTCTTTGCCTCGGACTGGAGCTGGTTGAAGGGCTTAACTTTAAAAAGCTGGTTCGTCATTTCGGTTAATGTTAGAATTTTCTAAAAATAGTTTAATTTCAGAGTATGTTGTCAAGATTCCCTAAAATTGTAATTATTTATCCGGCTGTACAAGTCTATCCGGATGTTGCTCAACAGAGCTACCAGGCTAATTTAACAACCGTGATACCGGTTCCGCCAAATCGTATGTCCTCATCATCATAGCGGCTGACCACATCGACTCCTGAGAGGTAGTCGCGGATTATATGCCTGAGTATCCCATCGCCTTTGCCATGAAGGATCTTTAATTCTCCTGATCCGATCATGATCGCTTCATCAATAAATTCAGTGACCTTTCTCAATGCCTCATCTGCGCGCAAGCCACGAATATCCAGGCTGGGAGAGAAAGATAGACGGCGGTTTTCCATATCAACCCCTGTAAAACTCGTGCCATAGCTTTTAGTTCCCGTTGCTTTCCGGACTTCGTTTTCCGGCAAAAATCTCCTTGTCCTTTAGCCGGATCTTACTGCCAACAGACCAGGGCATTACCTGCTTCTGCTTCAGCTCCTTCAATGGAACCAGAACCTCATCGCGCAGGATCTTCTTCTTCACCTGCCGGCTTTCCTGTTCAGCTTTCTCTAATAGCTCTGCACCTTTGGCAAGTGTTCCATCCATCTCTGCCTTCACGGAGGTACGCAAAGCCTCAAGACTTTCCCTGGTATCCTTAACCCGCAGTTTATCAGCCTGTGATTCACGAATTTCACGGATCGACTGTTCGATTTTCTTATTGATTCCGGATAATAATTCTTCAGACTTGAGCTTTGTTTCCTGAATTATCTTTTTCCGTTCCTTTTCCGTGGAGGCAAGAGCCTCGGAATACTTTGCCAGTAATTCATCAATCTCTTTGGAACTCTGCCGGATTTTCTGGCGTTTGTTTTCCCAGTAACGCTTATCTCTGGATATTTCCCTGAGATGCCTGTCGAATTTAATGTGATTGTCTCCAACCAGTTCGGAGGCCTTCTGAATCACCGGGTCAGGAAGTCCGATATTCCGTGCAATTTCAAAGGCAAATGAGCTGCCGGGCTTTCCGGTTTCGAGCTCAAACATGGGTTGCATACGCTGCACATCATATCTCATTGCTGCATTAGTTACCCCATCCGCCGAGGCAGCGAAATGTTTCAAATTGGTATAATGAGTGGTCACAACCCCGAAAGCTCCGGAAACTGCCAGATCACCAAGGATGGATTCAGCAATGGCTCCGCCTAGTTGAGGTTCTGTGCCTGAACCAAATTCATCAATCATAAACAGTGTACGGGCTCCGGCTTTCTTAAGAAAAAATTTCATGTGATGCAGATGCGAACTGTAGGTACTCAGATCATTCTCAATCGATTGTTCATCACCGATATCCAGCAGGAACTGGTTGAAAATTCCGGATTTTGAACCTTCCTGAACCGGAACCAGAAAACCGCATTGAATGAGATATTGTATCAAACCGGCTGCTTTCAAACATACGGATTTCCCTCCCGCAGTTGGTCCGGATATCAGCATGATTCTCTGCTTGTTATCCAGATGGATGTTTTGTGGAACCACTTTTTTCATTTCCGATCTGAATTCCAGATCCAGTAAAGGATGCCGTGATTGTTCCCAATGAATCAGCGGATCTCCGCTTAATTCAACCCGACTTCCCTCCCACCGGATGGAAATTTTAGCTTTTGCGCGGGAAAGATCGAACCCGGCTATCACGCTGTTCCAATTCTCCATGTCAGGAAAA
>JAPLDV010000675.1 GCA_026391235.1 Bacteroidia bacterium
TCCCTCGGAGAGGAGCCCCTCCCTTTTTCAGGGAGGGGTTGGGGTGGGTACTTAATGACAAGTTATATAGTAGTACACCAAGATCAAAAACATTAACATGAAGATACTAATAATAGCATCGTGCCTGGCAATGCTGCTCACCGGCTCCTGCGCCACTGAAAAGATCAAGCCGGAAGTAACAGCGCTTCGGTGTGAATATGTTGCTAATCCTGTAGGTCTGGATGTGCCAGCTCCCCGTCTTTCGTGGCAGATGAAGAAAGAGGTGCGTGGGGCCAAACAAACAGCTTACCGGATCATGGTGGCAACAAGCGACAGCCTGCTGCTGAAGGATACTCCTGACCTGTGGGAATCCGGTGAAATCAAATCCGGCCAGTCAATCCAGGTTGTTTATGGAGGCAAACCATTGCAATCCGGAATGACCGTCAGCTGGAAGGTGCAGATATGGGATGAAATAAACAAGGTATCCGCCTGGAGCTACATCTCTCATTGGGAAATGGGGCTTCCCGACAAAGGTGATTGGCAGGCAAAATGGATCGGCGCCCCGGAATCGCAAAGATCGGGCGAGTGGAAACTACCTGCTCCCCTTTTTAGGAAAGAGGCTGCTGTTTCCAAAAAAATCAAAAAAGCCCGTGCATACATTAGCGGGCTCGGCTATTACGAACTGTACATCAATGGTGGGAAAATCGGGGATCATGTGCTGTCACCGAATCAAACCAATTATGACCGGCAGAAAGTTGAGAAGTGGAGCGAATCCAGGATTGGCAACATGACCACAACGGTACTGTATGAAACTTTTGATATTACCGCTTCGCTGAAATCCGGGGGCAACGCCTTGGGGATTATCCTCGGAAATGGCTGGTATATTCAGGCCGATCGTCCGAAGGATGCTTCACTTTGGTATGATACGCCGCGCCTCATGGCCCAATTCGTAATTGAATACGAAGATGGAAGCAAGGATTTAATTATCAGTGATGAAACCTGGAAGTCATCGGTAAGTCCGATTCTCTATAACGGATTGCACACGGGTGAAATCTACGATGCCCGGATGGAGCAGAAAGGATGGAACGAACCTGGATTTAATGAATCGAAATGGGTGGCTGCTGTAACTGTGCGTCCTCCCACCGGAGCCCTGAGCGCACAGATTTCTCCACCCGATCGCGTCACCAAAACAATCAAGCCGCTTTCAGTAACCGAAAGGGATAAAGGAGTATATCGGTTTGACCTTGGGAGACTTTTCTCGGGCTGGGCACGACTGAAAATATCCGGTGCCAGAGGAACAATGATAAAGCTGCGATTCATCGAAGAGTTTGGCCCGACATACGGTCAAACCGATACTTACATTTTGAAAGGCGAAGGAACCGAAGTATGGGAACCACGCTTCACCTGGCATGCTTTCAGGTATGTTGACGTGTATGGATCGCCAACTGCATTAACCATTGAAAACATTGAAGGAAGGGTAGTAAATACCGATATCGGCAGGGCCGGAAGTTTTGAATGTTCGAATAAACTGCTGAATCAGATTCTGGATAACTATCAATGGACGCAATTAGGCAATGTTCACGGGGGTGTTCCGAGCGACTGCCCGCATCGGGAGCGCCGGGGCTATACGGGCGATGGCCAGATATCTGCACGTGCGGCGATCTATAATTTCGATATGTCATCGTTCTATACAAAATGGTTGAACGACATCGGCGATGCGCAAAATCATAAGACAGGATATGTGCCCAATACCACTCCTTATCAGGATGGCGGGGGAGGAACTGCCTGGGGTGCAGCCTATATTATCATTCCCTGGTACATGTATCAGTATTATGGAGACAAACAGATTCTTCTCCAGCACTATTCCGGAATGAAGCTCTGGATTGACTATATGACCGGTGCCCTGAACAAGGATGGAATTCTGGCAAACCAGGGACTTGGCGAGTGGGTTCCGCCTGATATTGTAGAAATAGAACCAGACTACGATGGCAAAAATTTCGGCAGTTGTTGAAAATACCGGCGATATCGGTTACTTTTCGCAGCTGGCTGAAAAGGCAAAGGCGGATATCAATACTGCCTATTTCCATGCTGAAAAGTCGAGTTATTCTGTTGGACGGCAGGGGGCAAATGTTTTTCCCATTGGCTTCGGAATTGCAGACAAGGAAAATGTTGATGCAATTTTAAAAAATCTTTTGAAGAATATAATTGATCAAAACAAATTGCATTTTGATACCGGCATACTCGGCACACCTTTACTGCTCGAGGTATTGACCGATATGGCCAGGCCCGACCTGGCCTATACGCTAATGAACCAGCGCGACTTTCCCGGGTTTGGTTTTATGATCGAGCAGGGAGCCACTACTATCTGGGAAACCTTTCAGGGCGATGTGTCTCACAGCCACCCCATGTTCGGCAGTGTTTGCGAGTGGTTTTACCGGAATCTGGGAGGCATCGCTCCGGATGAGGATGATCCCGGGTTTAAACATGCAATAATCAAACCCACTCCGGTAAGCAGCCTTTCCTTTGCCAATACTTCCTATCAATCCATGTACGGGGAAATTAAAACACACTGGAAATTTGAAGGGGAAGATTATCTGCTTGACGTTACTATTCCTGCCAATACTTCAGCTACCGTTTATGTTCTTGCAGATAATAATGGAAAGGTTACAGAAAGCGGCAAATCCATATCTAAATACCGGAATATAAAATACCTGCGAAACGAAAACAATTATGCCGTTTATGAGATCCAATCAGGTGAATACCTGTTTTTATCAAAGGGATCAAAAAACAGACTCAAAAATGCAATCCTTTCAAATCCGATCATTCATCCCGGGGATACGCTGGCACAGATTAATGACTCGGTAAGGGTGAGTATAACTTCTGATGTTGCCGAAGCCAGGATTTATTATACCGCCGATAATTCCGAGCCAGACAGCACTTCGCGGTTGTTTAACCGTCCGTTTTACGTGACAAAGCCGACCATAATCCGAGCCAAAGCTTTTTCAAAAGGTTTTGAGCCCAGCTTCACGAAAACCAATTATATCGATTTTATCAATCCGGAAATCAATGGGTTAACCTATAAATACTACGAAGGCATCTGGACTAAAATTCCCGATTTCTCAAAACTTCCGGTTATTAAAACCGGTACTGTATATGAGTTCGGTTTGGACAAAATCGTTCCGGCCAAAGATGAGTTTGCATTGTCGTTTGAGGGAAAGATCCGGATTGAAAATGACGGGATGTATGAATTTTTCATACAATCAAACGATGGAACGCGTTTATTCATTAATAGTGAACAAGTAATTGACCATGATGGCCCGCATGGAGCCGATATCGAAAAAAGCGGCAGAATCAAACTAACGAAAGGTTCCCATCCCATCAGGCTGAATTACTTTCAGGCAGGCGGCGGATTATATCTCCGTGTGCAATATTCCGGGCCAGGCATTGAAAAACAAGATGTCCCGGCAATGGTGCTGTTTCAGAGATAAATGGAAAAATTAACAACACACACTCTCTCTCCACCCTTGGCGACCCTGTCATCCCCGGAAGGCGGGGACCGCTTGACGCTGCTCGGAGGTTCTTGAGAGAATCACCTGCGGAATATTGTAGTAGGCGACCCGGTCCCCGCCTTCGCGGGGATGACAGCTGCTACTGCTGGCATTAGTGGTAGAAAGTTTTGCAATTTACTCAGTAATAAAATGTTTAAAATGAAAAGAATAATACAACTTCTGACCCTCCTGCTTTTCGCAACATCGGGCACAACCGATGACAGGAATATCCCGGTATACTTGGACCCCGAGCCCGGCGTATTTTTCCGCGACTGGCTATTGTGCGGCCCTTTCCCAAATCCTTTGCCTGTAGGAATACATGAGTACCGGTTCGATTCAACTTCCCTTGGGCACTATCGTGATTATCTGACCCAATACGGTGGCGAAGGCAGCATCCACCTGAAAATACCATGGGTTCCGAAGAGCCTGACCGCGATCTTGTTACCGTTAATCTGAAAAAAGGAGATAACTATTTCTGCGTTAAAATATCACAGGGATTTGGCAAATGGAGTTTTCAATTCAGGTTTCTTGATTATACTGAAACGGTTGAGCGGGTTGAGAAAAGCGCATACTTATATACACGGCCGGAAATCATCGAAACAGCTGATGAATATCAAATATTTGCAGGACAGAGATATAAGGTCGAATTGTTGCCGAAGAAAATTCCGGTAAAAATTGATATAGCCGATCAGGATTATCGGATTATTTCGGTAGCTCCGCCGGTGATTGAACGGATACCTTCGGGACGGATTCCAAAAAATGCCACCATTTTTTTCACCGCCGATATCATCGATTCCAGGGCCCACCGGTATTCAAAAACCTGTCCTTCAGAGGAACCAGCTTATCAAGAATTCGACCGGATTACGGGATTGATTATTAACACATTAAAACCAAACAAATTGCATGTAAACCACGATGAACTTGGTTTGGTGAACAGCGATAGCCGGTGTAAAAAGCGGAACCTGAAAGAACATGAGCTGCTTGCTTATCAGGTCAACAGAATGAGAGATATTATTAAAAAGTATGATCCTGCTGTTGAGATGATTATGTGGGCCGACTGTATAAACCCGTTCCAGAATGCAGGATTGAAGTTGCTGGAAGATACCGGGGACCTGTTGTCAATGACGACCGTTCATACGGACTTTCGCAAACGGCAGAAATATACTGGACAGGGAGGACGTGGCTAACGCGATAAAACCGGAACGCGGATTTTTGCGGATTTTTTTGATCGGTGGTTATCAGCCTTTGAACAACAGCGTCATCAGTATTTCTTTTTCTATATTTGTTTAAAAAATTAAAGGTAATCTATCCGATTCATGAAGCATTTTTTTGAAGTATTTTCACATGATGATATAATGTTTGATCAACGGTCTGCTGACATTAGCAAGACCAGCCTATGCGCTGATCCGCCTCACCGCCCGGCCCTGCTTCGATTCATTGTACAGTCCGTACCGGAGCGCGATCCACCTCACCCCCCGGCCCCCTCTCCCGCGCTCACTCCGCTCGCGCTCCGTTCACGGGAGAGGGGGAGTCGACTTCTGCATGACTTTGAACTAGTATGAAACAAACAACATTTTGTATTTGTATGAATTAGATCAGGACGATCCCAAATGACTACTACATTTCGCTGTTGCTGACACCTCCTCTCCCGTGAACGGAGCGCGAGCGGAGTGAGCGCGGGAGAGGGGGCCGGGGGGTGAGGTGGATCGCGAGAAAAGCATCAGTTTCGAAACCGAGTGCCCTTTGTGGTTAAAATAAAACACCAAATAACCGATAACATAATAACAAACAAGCAACTATGACCGAAAAAAATCAAAATACGGAGGAGCTATATTTGGGTTTGGATATTGGCGGAACCAAATGCGCCGTTGTTGTTGGAGATGCTGCTTTTTCACTCAGGAGAAAAATTGTTTTCGATACCCGGACAGAGCGCGGCTATCAAGCCATTCTATCTGAATTCCAGGCTCATATTAAATCAATACTGGCCGATTATTCAGATTCCAGGTTAAAACGAATAGGCATTAGCTGCGGCGGTCCGCTGGATTC
>JAPLDV010000832.1 GCA_026391235.1 Bacteroidia bacterium
TGATGCTCATCGTCAGCCCTGATGGCAAATCGGTAACAGAAAAATGGATCGATAAAACCCTCGACAATCATCATCACGGGGTAATAGTATCAGACGGCTTCATCTATGGATCAAACTGGATCAATAATGGCAAAGGAAAATGGGTGTGCCTCGACTGGAACACCGGTGCCGTGAAATGGGAACAAACCTGGAACAACAAAGGTCCGATCATCCTTGCTGATGGCATGTTATATATTATGGACGAGAAGTCGGGTAACGTCGGTTTGGTCAAACCCGATCCGGCTAAATTCGATCTGATCAGCTCTTTTATCATTGATAAAGGGACCGGACCATTCTGGGCCCATCCTTCGATCTTTGACGGAAAGCTGCTGGTCAGGCATGGTGATGTGCTGATGGTATTTAAGATCAGGTAATAAAATCGAAGCACTTGTCATCCCCGCGAAGGCGGGGATCCCCACGCTAACCATGATATTATGCAGGAGCCTTTTCAAAAAGCTAGGTGCAGCGTCAGGGGATCACCGCCTTCGCGGGGATGACAAGTGCTCTGGCCACATCCGAAATCAAACAACTGATAACTGACAACCGATAACTGACAACGATACCAATCCCGGAGTTGAACAAACGCACCCGATATACCATTCTGACAGCAGCGATTGTTTTGCTGGCCGCTTCGTTTACCTGGTGGCTGGCAAGCGATCCGGTCCGTGATTTTATTAAAAGTCTACCGGGATCGGATAACCGTCCACCGCGCGCAGATTCACTCACCGAGCTGGTTCATATCGGGGAATACTTCTTCGCAGCCGGAGGAACCCTTACCGAAGGCACTGAAACCTGGCCCAGGTTCCGTGGCTCGGATTTCGACAATATCAGCAAATCAAAAATCAAACTGATCGATGGATTCGGTGGAATAGTTCCTAAGATACTCTGGTCATTAGATTTGGGTGAAGGTCATGCCGGTGCTGCAATTTATAAAGGCGCAGTGTATGTTTTGGATTATGATGAGCTTAAGCGAAGCGATATCCTACGCTGCATCAACCTGGCCGACGGCAAAGAAGTATGGCAGCGTGGTTACCGCGTAACCATTAAACGAAATCATGGCATGTCAAGGACCGTGCCGGCTGTCACAGAAAAGTATATCGTATCGATCGGTCCGAGAGCCCACGTCATGTGCCTCGACCGGCTGACCGGCAATGTTAAATGGGGATTGGATGTTGAAAGAGAATATAAAACAGAGATCCCGTTCTGGTATACCGGACAATGCCCGTTGATCGACAATGATGTGGCAATCATAGCTACCGGCGGCAGAGCACTTATGATAGCCGTGGATTGTGAAACCGGTAAAAAAGTATGGGAGGCCCCGAACACGAAAAACTGGAAGATGTCGCATTCCTCCATCATGCCGATGAAATTTGGAGGCCGCAAGATGTTTGTTTACAGTGCAGTAGGTGGTATCTGCGGAATAGCAGCCGATGGACAGGATGCCGGCACTATCCTTTGGACATCAACCGCATGGAACAAATCAGTTGTGGCACCTTCGCCGGTGTGCATGCCCGATGGTAAAATTTTCCTCACCGCAGGATACGGAGCCGGCAGTATGGTTTTGCAACTTGAGAAATCAGGTGGTAAATTTACTGCTAAAATGATCGACCAATATTTGCCTCCGGAGGGACTCGCATGTGAACAGCAGACCCCACTCTATTTCGAAGGCCATCTGATCGGTATACAGCCGAAAGATGCCAGGGCTCTTCAAAAACAAATGATTTGTGTCGACCCGGCAAATTGCCGTGTTCCGGTTTGGGCGAGCGGACCTGAAATCAGATTCGGACTGGGTCCATACCTGATAGCTGACAATAAATTGTTTATTTTGAATGACGATGGGGTTCTGACTATTGCAAAACCGGATATCAAAAAATATATCCAGGTTGATCAGATCAAATTGTTTGATGGACAGGATGCCTGGGCCCCGATAGCGGTGGCCGGCGGATACATGGTATTGCGGGATTCGAAGCGGATGGTTGCGATAAAACTGGCAGTGGAATAATTAAGATGGTAGATTGAACAGAAAACTGATTATATCGATTTTATTATTGCTGGCGGCAGTGATTATGGTGCTGGTTGTTACCGATGTAATGAATTCGAGGCCGGATAAAAGGCCGGACAACCCCTATGAGTACTCAGTCAGCCAGTTTGCCCAGGTGGATACGGCATTGATAAAATATACTGAGACAATCGATTTTACTTTCGGCGATCTTGATCTTCGGGGTATAGCTTTTGCGAATAACCGGCTCTTTTTAGTTGAAGATAATTACCTGGTCATTGTTTCTCCGGAAGGAGAGAAACTGGTTAAATCAGACCTGCCGGAATCTCCAATGTGCGTAACTGCTTCATTAACAGATATCTACATTGGATTCAGGAACTATATCGGTCAATACAATATGAATGGTCAACTGTTAGAAAACTGGAAACCTCTGAACGACAGTACAGTAATAACCAGTCTTTCGGTTACTGATTCAATACTTTTCGTGGCCGATGCCGGTAACCGCAGGGTTTTACGTTATAAAACGGATGGAATCCTTTCAGGCAGCTTCACCGGAAAGCGTGATAGTTCCGATCTCCACGGGTTCATCATTCCTAGCCCATATTTCGAGCTCGCTGTAAATTCTTTTGGCGAATTGTGGGTCGTGAATCCTGGTAAACATGCATTTGAGAATTACACCTTCGATGGTCAGCTACGGGGTTTCTGGGAAAATTCAGCCATGACGATCGACGGTTTCTCGGGGTGCTGCAATCCGGCACAAATGGCGGTTTTGCCTGATGGTTCATTTGTGACAGCCGAAAAGGGGATGGTCAGAATCAAGATACATAAGGCTTCGGGAGAATTGCTGTCTGTAGTGGCTCCGCCAGAGAAATTCACAGGTCAAACCCACGCCCCTGATTTGGCGGTTAGCCCTTCAGGAGATATTTATGCACTTGATTATGAGCGTAAAATGATAAGAGTCTTTCAACTTAAAAAGTAAACATGAACCGGAAAAACTTCATCAACAATTCAGGCCGGTTGATCCTTCTCGGAGGATTGGTTTACCTCACCGGCTCGCTCATTTTCAAGCGAAAAGTATCGGCCTCCGGTAAGTACGTCTGGCAGATCGATCCGTTCAAATGCACTCAGTGCGGACGATGTGCAACTCAGTGTGTAAGGGACCTGTCGGCAGTCAAGTGTGTGCATGCTTATCAGCTTTGCGGGTACTGCGATTTGTGCGGCGGGTATTTCAAACCCAACACCCACCAACTGAACACGGGGGCCGAAAGCCAGCTTTGCCCGACCGGTGCACTGAAGCGTAAATTTGTGGAAGAACCGTTCTTTGAATATACCATTGATGAGAAGCTGTGTAATGCCTGCGGAAAATGCGTAAAGGGCTGCGGATCATTTGGTAACGGGTCATTGCATCTTCAGATACGGCATAACTTATGCCAGAATTGCAATGAATGCTCGATTTCCAGGATGTGCCCGTCGAACGCCATCACCAGGGTACCCATCGAGGCAGCCTATCAGATCAAGGGTGATTTTAAAAAAACGGCCATCCCGAATCTTAAATAATGAAGTGGCTCAAAATCATATTGTTTTTGCTGCCATTATTGCTGGCATTCTCTGATCTGCAGGCTCAGCAGCGATTTCCGAAACCGGAATTCCAAACCCAATATACCCAGCCTGCGCCAACCACTCCGGAGCCCCGCGGGTTGGGGATGGAGTTTGTTGATGTACTGGTTCTCCTGATTGTGCTCAGTTTAACCTCCTGGTTCGCGATAAAAAAAAGATCACGGAACGGGATCCTTCTCCTAACGGTCTTTTCAGCGATCTATTTTGGTTTCTATCGCAACGGCTGCATCTGCTCGGTGGGGTCGATACAAAACGTCGCGCTTGCCTTTGCCGATCCAAAATATGTAATCTCCCTTTATGCAATTACTTTCTTTCTTCTCCCTCTAATCTTTAGTCTTTTCGTCGGACGCGTGTTTTGCGGTGCCGCCTGCCCGCTTGGAGCTATCCAGGACCTATTGATATACAAGCCGATAACGATTCCCGCCTGGCTCCGGAAAACTCTCGGGTTCATCCCTTACCTGTATCTTGGTCTTGCCGTGCTGTACGCAGCCACCGGAACTGAATTCATCATCTGCCGGTACGACCCGTTTATCGGAATTTACCGGATGAACGGGCCACATCTGATGATATACCTGGGAATCACCTTTTTACTGATGGGACTGTTCATCGCCCGCCCTTACTGCAGGTTTTTTTGTCCGTACGGAGCGATCCTGAATGTGTTCTCCAGATTCAGCCGCCGCCATTTGTCGGTTTTTCCGACGAAATGTATTCAGTGCAAGCTTTGTACCACCTCATGTCCGTTTGAGGCCATAGATTTTCCGGATGAAGAAAAATTCAAACCCGATACCAAAACGAATTCCCGCAGGTTTATCCTGTATCTGGTTCTGATTCCGGTTCTGATGGTGGCCGGGGCATGGATCGGCACGAAATCGCATGTTTTCCTTTCGAAGGCGCATCCGGATGTGTATCTGGCCGAGCTGCTTGTCTCACATCCTGAATTGAAGGCCGATTCAAAAAACATTGATATCCAGACATTCCTGGCTTCCGGGAAATCTTTGGAAACCCTTGTTGCAGAAGCCCGGGTGATCCGTGATAAATTTTATACAGGAAGCTGGATATTAGGGGCTTTCCTGGGTCTGGTGATCGGATTGATGGCAATGAACCAGGTAATTTTCCGGCGCAGGGAAGATTACCAGGCCAATAAAGGCAATTGTTACAGCTGCGCGAGATGTTTGGATTATTGTCCGGTTGAATAACACATTATGGGAAAGATAAAATATCAGACCGGTTCGGAAATACTTCTCTATTCAACTGAGGATGGCAGGTCTGAAATAGAGGTGCGTTTAGAAGGAGATACCGTTTGGCTAACGCAAAAGCAATTAGCGGAACTTTTTCAAACCTCACCTCAGAATATAACCATACATATCCGCAATATATATCAGGAAGGAGAGCAACAAACGGACTCAACTTGTAAGGATTACTTACAAGTTCAAATTGAAGGTTCTCGTAAGATACAACGAACCTTGCAACTTTACAACCTCGATGTCATCATTTCGGTTGGATACAGAGTAAAATCTTATCGCGGCACCCAATTTCGAATTTGGGCTACACAACAGCTAAAGGAATATTTAGTCAAAGGATTTATCCTGAACGACTTACGACTAAAAGAAACCGGATATTCCAGTCAATACTTCGAAGAGCTTTTTGAGCGAATCCGCGATATTCGAAGTTCTGAGAAGGTTTTTTACGCGAAAATCAAAGATATTTACGCAACCGCCTATGATTATGACAGGTCCAATCCCATCAGTGTCGATTTCTTCAGAAAAGTGCAGAATAAAATGCACTGGGCTATTCATGGGCACACTGCAGCAGAAATCATCTCTGACCGGGCCAATTCAGACAGAACTAATATGGGGCTAACTACCTGGAAAAATGCACCCTACGGTAAAATCAGAAAAACTGATGTTGACAATGCAAAGAATTACCTGACCGAAAATGAATTGAAAGATCTCAACCTTATTGTTGACCAGTATTTATCGTTTGCCGAATTGCAGGCTCGAAAACGTATCCCTATGTTTATGGCAGATTGGATTAAAAAGCTCCATGACTTTTTAACGCTGAACGATAGGGAAATATTGGAACATGCCGGAAGAATATCAGCGGAAGTGGCAAAAGAACTCGCTGAAGCTGAATTCGAAAAATTCCATACAAAGCAAATCCAGACTGAAGATGCCATTGAAATGAAACAGTTGGAAGCCGGCCTCAAGAACCTAAAAAAAAGGAAGTGAACCCAAAGCTTTATTAAAGATGCAACGCACACAGGATAATATAAAACTATTTGGAAACCTGATCACCGCCTCAGGTATATTTTGTCTGGCCGTTGCCCTGCTTCTGCTGATCAATTACTGGCACATCAGGCAGAACAAGCCCCTTGAGACCGAAGCGCTCAAATCACTCGTTCAGCAATTTCAGTCTGACCCCGAGAGCGAGGTTCTGAAAAAAGAGATCCGGAGCCTCGACCTGCTGGCACGAAAGGCATTTTTTACCACCAACTGGCAGATTAAAACCGGTGCCTTCCTACTCCTGCTGGGAGGTATTGCCTTCGCAACCTTTCTAAGAATTTATCATACGATGAAAGCAAAGATACTGGAACCTCTCATCGAAGGGATGGATTCAAAAATCACCCGCATGCTCTCACAGCGCTGGATACTGATCACAGGAGGCCTTTTGCTCGGATCGGCGTTGGTAGCATCCTTTCTGACAACTGATTACCTTAAGATTTACGAAGAAACGGGATCGGTGGTGCAGGCTCCGGCAGTGGCTCCCGCAGAAGCATCTGTAAAGGTTGCAGTGGTAGACGGGGCGGAGAAGACGGAAGACGGAGGACAGAAGACGGAAGACGTTAAGACAGTGAGACAAGAAGACGTTAAGACAGTAAAGACAGTTGAGGGTGACGCTGGAACACTTGTCATCCCTGCGAAGGCGGGAAGAGCACCAGGCAACCTAAGTACGGAATCCTTCTCTGTCATCCCTGCGAAAGCGGGGATCACTACCCTAAGCACCGACTTTCGCAACAACCACCCCTCTTTCCGCGGACCCTTCGGCCAGGGCATTTCCTACAATACAGGAATTCCGGTGGACTGGGATGGCCCATCCGGGAAAAACATCAAATGGAAGGTTGCGTTGACGAAGAAGGGATATAATTCGCCGGTTATCTGGGGGGATAAACTCTTTATTGCCGGTGCCGATAATGAATCGGAAGTGGTATATTGTTTTAACCGCCTCGATGGAAAGCTTCTTTGGGAGCAGGCGGCAAAAGACATTCCGGGATCACCGGTTACACCGCCCAAAGTGACCGCAGATACCGGGCTCTCGGCCCCCAGCGTTACGACCGACGGGCAGCATGTTTACGCTATATTTGCCACCGGTGATATCGTTGCACTCGATATGGAAGGGAAACGGATCTGGGCTAAAAATCTTGGTGTGCCGGATAACCATTACGGACACTCTTCTTCCCTCATCTGCTGGAAAGATAAAGTGATCATCCAGTTCGATACCAACAAAGGCGGAAGGCTGCTGGCATTGAACAGCATGACCGGTGAAATTTCCTGGGATACTCCCCGGAAATCGAAGATATCCTGGTCTTCACCAATACTGGCCGAGATCGATGGCAAGCTCCAGATTATCACCACTTCATCCCCTACGGTTGCCGGATTCGACTTCGATTCAGGAGCCCAGATCTGGGCAATTGATTGTTTATCAGGTGAAGTCGGACCCTCGGCCGCTTATGGCGATGGACTTGTTTTTGCCGCCAATGAATATGCCACTCTTGCAGCCATTAAACCCGGCCCAACCCCGGTAATCGTTTGGCAATCCGACGAATATCTCCCTGAAGCTGCCAGTCCGGCCGTTAGTGGCGGATTGCTTTTCATCGCCACCAGTTACGGGATGTTTGCCTGTTACGATGCCAAAACCGGAACGAAGCAGTGGGAGAAGGAGTACGGGCAAGGATTTTACGGATCACCCATGATAGCTGAAGGCAAAGTATATGTGATGGACCGCAGCGGCGCCATGCATATTTTCAAGGTCGACCGCACCCTCACCAGTTTGGGGGACCCGGTG
>JAPLDV010000807.1 GCA_026391235.1 Bacteroidia bacterium
TCCGCCGAGGTGACTAATCTGGGCAAAAGTCTGGGGATTCATATTCTTTTTTCGGGATTGGGCGCTATCGATCAGGTGAAACTGTTTAACTCGAAGAATTTCGTCGCAATGGATGAGGATTTTAAGTAAGACCGTCATCAACTGCCATTTCCCTCAGCATTATTGGAATGACGACTTTTTGATCAGGAATTTATTATGTTTTGGCAAGGTCAGGTGCAGACCAAGGGTTAATTTTATCAAAAAAAATGAAAACCCTGATTTGCTTTTTGATCATGTTCGTGCTCGTCCCAGGAATTTGTGATGCACAAACCCGTTTCAGTAAATATGTTATCGGCAAGGCCGGTGAAAGGGTTCCTGGTTTTTGCGTTTCAGATATCGACCTCGATAATGATCCGGATATCATTGGCTGTAAAAAGCTTGAGGGAAAGCTGGTTTGCTGGAAAAAGCAAGGTCCGGACATGCAGGATTATGAGGAAGTAGTTATAGCGGAAGGACTTAACTATCCTTTATATGTATGCTCCGGTGATCTCAATAACGATGGATTTCCTGATATTGTTGCCAGTATGGTTTTGGGGCATACCGTTAATGTTTGGTTGAACCCGGGTTTAAATACCGCCGGGAACTGGACTCCATTTGTCATAGCGACGGGATTTCATGAGCCGCATGGGGTTTCAATCGGCGACATTAACGGAGACGGTTTGAACGACATTATTGCCACGGCCGCACTGGATAACACCATCGCCTGGTGGTCGAATAATGGAAATAGTCCGTCAGGATGGACAAAACAAGTGATTACTACTTCCTTTCAGTACACCCAGTGTGTTCAGCTTGCTGACTTCGACAACGATAATGACCTCGATATTTTGGCTGCAGCGTTGAACGACAACGCCATAGCTTTATGGATCAACAGTGGAGGGAAAAATCCCACCTGGACAAAAGTCCTTGTCGATGGTTCCTTTGGAGGGGCGCACTGGGCTGAGGCAGTTGATTTGGACAAGGATGGCAATATGGATATAATCGGAGCCGCATTCTATAATTCACAGATAGCGGCCTGGTTTAATCTGGGTGGAAATCCCCTGACCTTTCGGAAGCAGGTCATTTCCGGAGATTTTCCGGGTCCCGTTGCCGTTACGTCCGGAGATATCGACCTGGATGGCGATGTGGATGTAATTGCAACAGCCTGGAGCGGTTCTACCGTTGCCTGGTTTGAAAACAAGCTAAATGTGGATGGGAGTTGGAGCCAGAACACAATCAGCTCAAATTTTTCCGGAGCCTGGCCAGTCTCTCTGTTTGATCTTGACAAGGATGGCGACCTCGATGTTATAGCAAGCGGAGATGTCCTGGGAAATCCGGGATCCTCTTCCGCACTAACTATTTGGGACAATGCGAATATACAAACCGGGATCAGCATGGATCTGATGCCGATGGACTTGCTAAACATAGATTATTTGGAAAGCACGAACAGGTTAAAGGTCAATTGCCGATCCTCTTTTCTGGGTAAGGTTGAGCTGTCTTTTTTTGATGCCCTCGGCCGGGTGGTTTGCAGAAAGATATTTCAAAAAACGGAGATCAGGCAGGAATTTACCCTTGATATGGATTCTGTACTTTCAGGCAAAGGGATATTTATAATATCAGGCATCATGGGGAGCCTGCATCAAACTGAAAAAGTTTTCATTAACAATCAGTCATTTGACTGATGATCGTATACCAGCAGCGGACGACTGACAAGTTGATAAACAACCGATAAATATGACAAATACAGATTGCTCCCATTATAGCAAATGGGCAAATCCAGATTTTTGTTTTCATAAATACCAAGGTCTTTATTAGGTTTGAATGTTGCCATTGAGTGAGAAAAAAAAATGGTTAGAAAGCCCTGACAGCACGGATACTACAGTCGCTGTTCTTTAATAATTTTCGTATGCTGCCATCGGAGAAACCCTGTGCAAATGAGATTCTTGCATCGACCTCAGAAGAACTCCAATAGTACCACGAATCTGTTCTGCTGCCAATAAACCATTCCCAGTTGCGGTGTTCAGATAAAAAATAAGCCCACCGCGCCATGTTTTGCCATAAAGTGAATCCAAAGGTATTCCACTGTCAAAAATATGTTTTGGTGTTTCACCATTATCTAAACGGTACTGTACTGTGTTTAAAGCTGTAATAAAGCTAATCTCGCCGCCGTAAGAAGTACCGGCGCTATTTGTTGCATATGCTTTTACATAGTATATTGTACTTGGAGACAGCCTTATAATATTACTTGTAAAACTACCGGTACCAATACCATTTGTACTACGGCTGTTTGAAATAGTTGGATTTTGGCTTATGTTCCAGCATACTCCGCGCGCTATAACTGAGCCTCCGCCATCGCTTGTTACATCGCCACCGCTTGTAGCTGTTGTCGGGGTAATAGCTGTGGCTTCAGTTGTTGTAACTGACGGTAAGACTACCGGTGTCGTCATAAATGTTATATCAGGGCCATAACCTGTTCCCGCACTATTGGTTGCATAGGCTCTTGCATAATAGGTACTGTTAGCTGTAAGACCCGTTATATTACTAGCAAAAATGCCTGTTCCCGTGCCATCGGTTGTATGGTTGCCAGTTGCAATAGGGCTTGGAATTGTGCTCCAACAAACACCTCGTGCTGATACTGTTGCTGCACCATCGCTTGTTATATTGCCGCCGCTTGTAGCCGTTGTTTGGGTAATCGCTGTGGCTTCATTTGTTGTAACAGCCGGTAGTACTATAGCTGTCGTCATAAATGTTATATCACTGCCATAACCTGTTCCCGCACTATTGGTTGCGTAAGCTCTTACATAATAGGTGGTGTTGGCTGTAAGACCCGTAATATTACTTGCAAAAATGCCTGTTCCTGTGCCATCGGTTGTACGGCTGCCCGTTACCACAGGGCTTGGACTTGTGCTCCAACAAACTCCTCGTGCTGTTACTGTTGCTTTGCCATCGCTTGTTATATTACCACCACTGTTTGCTGTGGTTGTTGTAATATTGCTTACCGCGGATGTTGTCAAAACTGGCAATGCCGGATTGTCATCTTTCTTACAACTGTTTGTAAGTATTAAAAATGCTCCGATTAGTGTTAAAAAGTAAATCGAAATTTCATTATTCTTTTTCATAATTTTTCCTCCTAATTATTTATTTGATTAAGTGGTAATCCGTTAAAACTACTTTATATAAGCGAGTTCCTTGAAAATAATTCTCCCATCCAACCATACCTATTCCGGGAATAAAATATTGATAAATATCAAATCCATCAGTTGCTGTCGATTTTAATCCGGACAATTTCCTCAATAGTTCAGCATTTAAAATATTTGTTAAAAAATTATGGTTACCAATAGGCATGAAGAAATGATATTTATAACAACCTGTATAAGATTCGAATGTCGCAGTAATTGATTCACAGGTCATTGTAGTTTGGTAAGGAACGGCAATCCAGTTTGTAACCCAGGTATCTCCAGAATTTGCAGGATATTTATACTCTAAATCTGGAGGGTATTGGAAAGGACCGCTATAACCAAATGCCCAACAACCGTCCGGTTTATTCCTGTAATACCACTCAACAATATCCCCGGTGGCGTACCATTTATAACAAGTTTCCCCTTGTATGTCAATCGTCCCGGTTATACTAATGTTCATTGTTTGGGCTGTTATATCGAGTAGGTAATTCCAGTAATTGCCAACAGCAAGCGGGAGGATCTCATTAGAAGGAATGGTGTTGGTCGTGGTAAAACTTACCTGATTACCATAAGCAGTTCCGGAACTATTAGTTGCATAAGCCCTTACATAAAAGGGTGTGCCGGCGGTAAGTCCGGTAAGGGAACTGGTAAACGCTCCAGATCCTGTGCCGTCATTTGTTTTGCTATCGGCTAATGTTGGGGTGCCGGCAGTATTCCAGCAAACTCCGCGGGCAGTGACGGTTGCTCCGCCATCGGAGGTAACATTGCCACCGCCGGAGGCAGCAGTTTCGGTAATTGATGTGATATCTGAAGTGATCAGAGAGGGTAATTGACTGTTACTGTAGGTTGTAAAACTCCAGGAATCCGACCATGGTGATAGCTCTCCGTTAGAATTAGTTATTCTTACCTTCCAAAAATACTGAGTTCCGGTTGTGAAAATTCCATTTTGTATTTGGTATTGACTTGAGCTACTGTTGGCATTGACAATTGGATTGTTAAAGTTGGTTTCAAGAGCAACCTGAAAGTTAAAATTGGTAGCACCAGCATATGACTGGCAGGTTAATGTGGGAGTTAAAGAAGATGTGACATAACCGTTATCAGGAGTTTGAAGTTGGGGTTTAAAAGTTAATTGTACAGACCCTCCTGTAGTAGGATAATAAACTAAATGACTTGTAGTATTTTTCCAAGTTTGATAAGTTAGATAACTCGTAATTATAGGTCCATCAGCACCTGCTTGTCCGGTTTCAAAACTTGGATCATTAGCCATAATATTTAATGCTGTGGAAACATCTATTCCATTATTTAGCATAGTTTCTAATAATTTCTTGCCTTGTTCACCGAGTCCCATATAATGCAATTCATCCCATCCTAATATGACACCTGCACCCTTTGCATTAAGTGTTTTTGCTAATAATTTATTTGGATCTTTAAATGTTTGACAGTTTGCAAAATATATTAATGTATTTGGGAAATCAGTTGATTTGTAAGCATCATTAAAAAAATTTTCAGAAACAGACCATTTTTGAATTGGCATTTCAACTTCATTCCTTTTTTCTTTTTCAATTCCAAGTGCTATCTTCCCTAAAACCCAATCTGATTCATATTTGCCTAAAAAATCATAATCTCTCTCCAGTCCCTCTTCACCACTCTGAATCCATGTATGTGGGAAAGGATTAAGCAGGAAATTACTTGTGCCATACTTTCCATGGCCAATTATATAAATTAACTTATAATTTTTTAGAGATTCTCTAAAAAACTTTATATCGGCAGCAGCTCCGTTTTTAATGGTAACTTTGTAATTATAATTTTTAAATATAGACTGTAATTGATTGATGAAATCTCTTGTGTATAATGCATCTTCATCATCATACCAAATATTAATAAGGCAAACATTCCCGTTTTCTTGAACGCCCTTATACGGTTTGATAGGTAAAACTTCATTTTCTTTTAAATGAGATTTATATTCACTTTCAATTTTCGACTCGCTATTCCAGAAGATTATTCCGGCTTTCTTAAATTTTACAAAAAGAGCAGTGCTATCGACAACCCATGCTTGTTCAACAATTGGAAAACTATTGTAGTAATTCAACTTTTTTTGCCAACCATCTACAGGATTATTTGAAAGCAAAATAGAATCAGCGGTTAGGGAAATCAATGAATCTGTTTTTAGAATCTCTTTCCACTCAGTTTCTGATAATATCGATGATGGATTATCTATATTATAGTCTCTACATCCTGTATGGGAGAATAAAAAAGAGGCCAGAACAAAGAAAGTGACTAAAGATCTTACAATTATTGTTTTCAAAGGAATTTCCTCCTGGTTAGTATAATTGGCAACGAACGTCGAAATTTTGGTAGCATGAAAATTAGTTTTGAAGATTAGTCTGGCTTATAGAAGTCGAGCGAACTGACTGGCTACTATCCATTAGAGGGATTTTGCATCTTGCACTTTTGTAAGAAGTACGAGTATGTTTGTGAGGTGCCCTTAATATTATTTGAACTTTAGAATTTCCCATAAACCACGTTTTGTTCTTTTGATCCCTTGAATTTTTGATAATTCATTTGCAGTCAAACCATCCTTATTTCTCAGGTTTGGGTCTGCTCCTTTTTTAATCAAATAGTCCGCCGATGAGTCGATTCCACTTATCGCACAATACATTAGAGAGGTGTAACCGTCATTGTCCCTGACATTCAGGTCAGCACCATACTTCAGCATCAAATCGATAAATGCTTGTCCGCTAAGCGAAATACTGGATTTCATATCAGCCGATGCATTTTCGGGAAAAATAAAAAAATACATGAGTGGTGTAATTCCGTCTCTATCTTTATAATTT
This sequence comes from Bacteroidia bacterium, assembly GCA_026391235.1. The sequence continues at coordinate 6,029 of JAPLDV010000807.1, forward strand.
GCGATGGCTCCATTTTTCAGCAAGAATTCTGCCATTACGATATCAGCATTAAAACAGGCCCAATTTAATGCCTCTCCCAACCTGATACAATTCATGTTTTTTTGACTGGCAAATCTATGTATCCACTCTGTGCAGCCAAGATTGCGGCCTTCTGCTGTATAACATAACGCATCTTGTCCAAGACTATCAATCATACAAATATCAGCACCATTCTGACACAAATATTGCACAATATCAAGGTCACCTAAACCACATGAATACATCAACGGTGAAACTCCATCAATATCCGCCTTGTTAATATTGGCACCTTTCCGCACCAAAGCTTCCACGATATGGATATCACGAATCACAACTGCCGCATGTAATGCAGTATTTGAAGCAAGATTATTGTTATTCACATTTACTTTGCGGTTGAGCAGAAATTGGACCATATCAGGGGATCTGTTTAGTATGGTATACATCAAAAATGTGGTGCTGTCATTTTTGCTGACATTAATGTCAGCACCGGCATTTATGATCCATTCAAAAACCTTGGCATTTTCAAGACTGAAAAAAATAGCAGAGCGGCCCTCGATGTCTCTGATCTCAAGGTTCGCTCCTTTTGTAAGTAAATACTGTGAATTCTCGAGATTTCCATTTCTTACAGCATACATCAGAGGTGTGCAGCCCTGTTGATCCTGGATATTGATATCTGCACCGTTCTCAACCAGGCAATGAATGAAGTTAGCTGAGTTATTTCGGGCGGCAAGATGAAGAACTACACTGCCATCTTCATTCTTTTGATTTATTAATTCGCGATTTTTACTTACAATTCTTTCGAATTTATTCAGATCTCTCTTTTTAAAAACATCAAAAAGATTTTGCCCGTCAACTGAATTAACCAAGAAAATCAGAAATATCAGAATTGCAGATTTCAAGCATGTAGTCATTATGTATGCATTAACAATCGATTAATACGTTGACAATCATCGGACTATTTGTCGATCAATCTAACCGGATCCTCGCAAACCAAAGTCTTTTATTTCCAAGAAATCCTTGGGATCCAAATAATATCAACTTATTGTCGACGGTTTCAAGATATGGCATTTTTAAATTGAGGTAATAGAACTTCTTTTTCTCCCTATTTCGCTGATAATTATAAAAATCAGTCATTTTGTTAGCTGATAAATCCACTTTGCAGATATCTGAAGAGATAATATCAAACCAGGATGGGCCAAATCCTGCAAAAATATCGATACTGGTATACTCTGGTTGCATCGTCAGCCAATATATGTTTTGAGGATTTTTCCCAACAAAACACTTTTGAATTATTGGCATTTCCTGACCACCCATGAAGCCTTTAACATTGTAAGTATATTGTCCGATAAGATTCCCTGTTTTATCAAATCCAAAAGCAAAACAATCAGCATAAGTCGTTATTTTCTGGAGTGTTTGAATGTTTCTGCGGGTTGAATAATTCTGACCCGCAATAAACAAATTACCATCGGGAGTTGCGCCATAATCAGCAATAGTAAATCTTTTGCCATCATATGAATCGAGATTCTTAGCAGATGGGGGCATGACTTGTTTAGTGAGAAATTCATCAATCCTTGTATTGGTTATATATTCTACCTTATGATCTGCAACCTTAATGATCTGGAATCCATCGAATTTGCTTGTTGACTTTAAGTCGGAAAAGTATTGCCCTTTCCCGTTTAATGAAGCTCCAAATAAATAACAGGCATCTGTTCGTTTGTCAAAAACATTACCCTCAATGCTCCAAAAACAGGTCGGTGAATTAAATGAAATCCGATCCAACAGGTCGAGATTTTTACTAATTCTGATATAAGTATAATTTGCAATGCTTGGGTCAGAAACTTTTTTCCCAACATTCTTTGGAGCGAATATACAAAACATGTCATTTTCAATATTTACTTCTCTGGCGTCTGCTTTGTCGTCCACAAATCTTGGATACACAACTTCCTGAGGATAGTCGAATTTGATCTCTACATTCTTGACTACATCCAATGACTTGTTAATTTTAAGTAAATGAAAATTTTTACAATAACTCTGTTCATCTTGTTTTGAGGTCATGCCACAAAGAATGTATACATTATCAATATCTTCAAATGACCACCAGTTACGATAGTGAAAATACTTACCACCATCTTCGTTGCGAAGTTTTTGTGATTCCTTTGTTTTTGATTTTGAATTATATACCATTTTTTTCCAGTTATAGGTAAAATCAAAAACTCTCTTTTTCAGAATCAGTTCGTCTTTTTCGGATACCGAAATAATTTCACTCTGGAACTCCTCACCTTTAAAATCCCACCAGGCGTATTTTTTTTGTGCATCGCTTAACTCAAGTTCGCTTTTTTCATCGCGAAGGAAGTTAAAATCCTTATCGAACAAATATTGTTCAATTTTAACAAAATCTGGTTTGACCTTCAGAATGAAAACAAGGGTATAGGTGCCGGTAGTTTCTTCATAACTGATATTAGCAATGTTACCCATATTAGCTGCACCCGTAATGTCATAATTCTTTTCCAGCTCCAGATCTTGTGCAAAGCAGAAAGCTGAGAAAAGAAGAAATACTAAAACCGAACAAATGTTTTTTTTCATGGCAAAATAGTTTTGATTTTAACAATAAGCATATTATCTGATAAAAGTATTTGTTAAGAACTGTTTGTTAAGAACTTACCTTTGTAAACTAAGTTTTATTGTGGCATTTTTCTTATTGGTGATTAATTGGCAATAATAAACTCCTGCTGGTAAATTGGTACCATCAAATGGCAATGCATATTGTCCGCCAGGCAATTCCTTATTAATAAGAGTCTCGACTATTTGTCCCAATTGTCCGATAACCCGCAAATTAACAAAGGATAATTCAGTAAGACCCAGCCTAATAGTTGTAGCGTTGCTAAATGGGTTCGGGAAACAAGTTAAAATAGAAGAGTTTTCTTCAAAAGAATCGATGCCATCGATTGGATTCAGAGATCGTTTAAACCACTGACTATAAATCTTGTTCTCACCCTGATACCTGACAAATACCGAGTCGACATTGCTCAGTGGTATATTCTCAGCTTCTGCATTATAAATCCAAGGAAGGTTGATGTCACTACTTAAAGTCATGATTTGTGGAGATGACATTGAGCCTGATTTTGATTTTATTACGTATTCAGCCTTAACTACTTGCTGATAATTAAAAGAATATACCTTCGCCGGACTCCACCGATCAAAATTGTCTTTAATTCTTACATAGATTATATCTCCCTTATTTTGTTGATTTATAGGAATATCAGCGATTCCGTTTACTAAATTCAACGGTATTCCCTTGCCCTTGCCCGGATCACTATTAATGTAGTATTCTCCATACTCAATAATACTTCCACTATTTGATAAGAATTCTTTTCTGGTGATACTTTTGGGTGCACTCCAGGTACCATTTGTACTTTTCAACCGAACATAAAGTTTTGATCCAATTGGTAAGGCTAAGTTTTCAACATTTATTTCGACATCC
>JAPLDV010000066.1 GCA_026391235.1 Bacteroidia bacterium
AAAAAATAGATATGCTTAAAACCTGGATGACTTTACCGGTAATTACCCTTGCCGTATTTCTTCTTTCCTGCAATATTATCAACCCTGCCGAGGATATCCCTTCCTATATCAAAGTAGATACTATTCTCGTCAAAGTTACCAAAATCGATCAGCGATCAGCAAGTCACAACATGACCTGCGTCAAGCTTAACGTTGGTGGAACAACTCTTGGATTCTTCGAAATACCGACGATGGTACCTTGCCTGATTACCGGCAAGCAAAGCCTTTATCTTGAACCAGGGTTTGATCTTAACGGGATTTCGGGATCGCGCACCGTATACCCATTCTTTAAACCTTTCACCGACACAGCACGAATAGATTTTGTACCTGGAAAGGTTATCACAATAAAGCCGATAACCACATACAAAGATGAGTGCAAGTTTCCATGGACCGAGGACTTCGAAGATGCAGGCTTGTCCTTCGAATATCCGACATACAGTGATACGATTTTCAGAAGCCAAACCGAAACGGTTCGGGAAGGGCTATTTTCAGGCGCGATATATCTGGATACAAACAATAGGTTTTTCGAAGCATACAGCGGTACTGATTACGAACTTCCGAATACCGGTTCAATGGTTCTGCTTGAATTTGATTATCTGAGCAATACCCTACTGGAAGTTGGCGTTTATGTTCTTCAGGGTGGAGCAGCAGCATGGAATAGCCTCGTAATTGTAAGACCAAGTGATCATTGGAACAGAATTTATATTGATCTAACTACTACTATAGGCGATAATCCATCAGCAGAATCCTTCCGGCCCGGTTTCCGCGCAGGCTGGGATTCCACGGGTTTGGCAAAGCAGGCAATTATTATGGACAACATTAAATTGATCCATTTTTAATGAATAAGAGAAGGCAATTACTGAAATACCTGATTTCGGACTTTTTAACAGCCGGTTCAAGCTGGACTCTTTTTTTTGTATTCAGGAAAGTCGTTATTGAATCCAAGAAATTCGGATATCCGGTGCCGGTTGAATTTAACCACGCCTTTTTCCTTGGTTTGGCGATCATCCCGGTGGCATGGGTTCTGTTCTATTTCATTACCGGTTACTACAAAGAGGTTTTCAGGAAATCGCGGCTCAGCGAATTGGGGCAAACGATAAGCACAACTTTTATTGGTGTTCTAATCATTTTCTTTGTTCTTATCCTCGACGATACCGTTAAAACTTATGCCAATTATTACCTTTCCTTTTTGGTCCTTTTCGGACTTCATCTTACTCTTACCTACCTGCCCCGACTGGTTTTCACCACCATTTCCGCCCACCGGATACACAACCGGATTATCGGTTTTCCCACACTGCTGATCGGATCCGACAAGCGGGCGGAGGACCTCTTTCTCGGGATGGTCAGTCAACCTAGGTCGACCGGGAACAGTTTTATCGGCTTTATCAGCGTTAGTAAGTACGATAATTACCTGATGGACAGGCATATTCCTCATCTTGGATCACTTATCGACCTCCAGAAAATTCTTGTACTACACCCTGTTGAAGAGGTTATTATTGCCATTGAAAGTTCAGAGCACGAGTTGCTGAAAAAGATTATCAACCGCCTGGAATACAGGAAGGTTACCATCAAAGTGATTCCCGACATGTATGACATTCTTACGGGGATGGTTAAAATGTCATCGATCATCGGAACTCCGTTGATCCAGATCAGCCATGATCTGATGCCCGCCTGGGAAGTAAATTTAAAGCGCATTATAGATTTTATCACTTCAATTTTCGCCCTGATCATTTTGTCACCGGTTTACCTTTTTCTCACCGTCGGTGTTAAGCTTTCATCAAAAGGGCCGGTGCTTTATTCTCATGAACGAATCGGCAGGTATGGAAAGCCGTTTACCATTTACAAATTCCGTTCGATGTTTAGCGATGCCGAGGATGACGGACCGGCCTTATCGAGCCACAATGATGCACGGATTACCGGTTTTGGGATGTTTATGCGAAAAAGCCGTCTGGATGAACTTCCGCAGTTTTACAATGTTTTAATAGGAGACATGTCTTTGGTTGGGCCACGTCCTGAGCGTCAGTACTTTATTGACCAGATCATAAAAAAAGCTCCGCATTTTAATCACCTGCAAAAGGTAAGGCCCGGAATTACCTCATGGGGTCAGGTGAAATTCGGATATGCCTCAAATGTTGAAGAAATGATTGAAAGGCTTAAATACGATATTCTTTACATCGAGAATATGTCGCTTCTTGTTGATCTTAAGATCCTGATTTATACGATCAAGACGATTCTTGATGCCAGTGGAAAATAAATTAATTAAACCATGAAAACACAAAAAAGATTTGCCGTTATCCTGGCCGGATGTGGTAACAAGGATGGCGCCGAAATTCATGAATCAGTGATGACACTGTACGCCATTGCCCGAACCGGCTCCTCTTATGAGGTTTTTGCACCTGATGTTAATCAATATCATGTGATTAACCATTATACAGGTCAGCCGTCAAATGAAACGCGGAATGTTCTGATCGAATCGGCCAGGATTGCCCGCGGCAACATACATCCGTTAAGCGAATTCAATGCACAAAAATTCGACATACTGATGTTTGCCGGAGGCTTTGGTGTAGCTAAAAACCTTTGCACTTACGCTTTGGATGGTGCTGATTGTACGGTGAATACCGAAGTTGAAAAAGCTGTCATCGCTATGCATGGAGCCGGCAAACCGATTGGTGCTTTGTGTATTTCACCGGTGATTCTTGCCAAAGTGCTCAAAAAGGTCACCATTACCATGGGGCAGGATCACTCTGCCATAAAAAATATTTTGGCAATGGGCGCCTCTCACCAGGCAACCAATGCCCGGGAGATCGTCATAGATAAGGAAAATAAAGTCGTAACCACTCCGTGTTACATGCTTGATTCAAACATCGTTGACATCGCTGAAGAGGCCATGAATACGGTGAACGCTCTCATTGAACTGGCCGATTAAATTAAGGCTCAAGTAAGGCTCAAGTAAGGCTCAAGGCTCAAGGCTCAAGGCTCAAGTAAGGTATAAGTATAAAAAAGAAAAAGGAATTCCAAGGAGAACCCATGTGATGCGTTGCCGACTTGTTTTTACTTAATTCTTTTTTACTTATACCTTACTTGAGCCTTGAGCCTTGAGCCTTGAGCCTTGAGCCTTGAGCCTTGAGCCTTGAGCCTTGAGCCTTGAGCCTTGAGCCTTGAGCCTTGAGCCTT
>JAPLDV010000169.1 GCA_026391235.1 Bacteroidia bacterium
CCCGATACCTGAAACCTGATACCCGATACCCGATACCTGATACCCGACACCCGATACCCGACACCTGATCCCAATTTTCAGCACGCCATCTCCCCTGCATTCTTCTTGGCTGACAGGAGATTATAGGCGCCTTTTACAACAATCCTTGCGGCATTTATATCAAATCCTTCCGGAACTGTGATCCCGGTAAATCCTCCTCCCGAAACAACCTTTTTAACTTCAATCATCCGGTATTCGGTGAAAGGTTTCCCGCCTTCCTCTTTATCCTTCACGTATACGAATATATAATCCTTATCATCGAAACTTACGACAGCCTCGCCAGGCAGTGCCGGTACTTTATTGTCAGATTCCTCAATAAAGGCGTTCACATACATTCCCGGCAAAATATTTTTACATGAGCTGTTTATTTTTGCATAAACCTTTAATGTTTTATCGGCACCAACTGATTTGCCGGTTTGTGTTATCACAGCCTCATGTTCTTCAGCCTCATTGTTGATATAAAACCTGATTTTCTGACCTGAATCCACCTTATCTGCATCCTTTTCAAACAGGGTTAATTCGAGCAGCAGATTATCGCTGTTAACAATTTCAAACAGCACATCGGCAGGGGCAGCGTATTTCCCGATATTTATATTTACCGATGTAAGATAACCCCTGATCGGCGACACCAGGTTAACCGTATTGCTGATGTTATCTTCATTGAGTTTATCCGGGTTTATTCCGATAAGATACAGCTTCTGTTCCAGGGATCTGATCATCGCCTTAAGGTTTTTGTACTCAACGGTAACCTGCTGAACATTCATTTCTGAGTATACATCATCCTTGAATAAGGCCGTATGACGCTTATATTCGGCTTCCGCGAAAACAAGTTTGTTCTTTGCTTCCAGGTAGTTCAGCTGAATATCAACAAAATCCTGATTCTCAATCACTGCGAGCGTCTGACCCTTGCTAACGGCGTTTCCCGGAAAGAGAGTCGTACTCTTGATAAACCCTCCCATAGGCATACAAACGGTTGCCAGGTTTTGCGGTGCGACGGTAACAATTCCGTTAACTTTCAACGTATTCCCCAGCGAGCGCATTTCCATGGCACCCAATTCAATTTTTGCCAGCTTGATCTGGTCGGCACGCAATTCAACAATATCCGCCGGAAGCGATTCAACTTTAATGGTTTCAGCTGCCGGTTTACCACCCTTTGAGCAGGAGGCCAGGAAAAAAACGGTTCCCAAAAAAAGTATGGATAGTTTAAAACTTACTGTTTTCATGATAAATAGAATTTTTGATGTTCGGTAAAAAAAACCGAGGGCACTTTGTGGTTAAAAATGTTACAGTTTAATGTATATTCAAATTAAAATATCTTGCCTGTTGTATACTCAATGGAGATTATAGTTTGCCTGAAACTGTTCAGCGCATCCAGATAGTTTTGTTTGATCGCTAAAGCCCGGTTCAGGGTAAGCACGTAATCGAGGAAATCCAATTCCCCGTCTTTATAGAGCCGGGCCGCCTGTTGAATAATCAGTTCAGATTCAGGAACGGCCTGTTTTTCATAATAATCAACGCTCGAAGAGAATTTCCGGTATTCATCAAGCAACGACCGGTAATTGCCCGTAATCGACCTGGTATAATTTTCGGCATCGGTCAGCGCAATCTTCTCGTTGATTTTAGCCGCTTTCGTCCGTGCCGCATAAGGAGTAAACCACAACGGGACAGATATTCCCGCCTGGATCCCGCTAAACCGGTAATCCGGTCCGAAAACACGCGGAACATCGTTAACTATCTGCTCACCGTTAATGGTTTGGCTGGCATATCCCAGGTTAAAATCCGGCAGCATCTGACTACGTTCAAGCCGTTTTTCAATCCGCGATACCTCAACCTGCTGCTGAATGTAGCCCAGAGCCGGATTCTGCTGAATCGACGCGCTATCAGGGTTTACTGCCAAACCATTCCCATGCAGATCACTTTCTTCAGCGACCGGCAGCCACCTGCAATTCAGGAGAACCATCAGCTTGCGGCTGCTAACGCCCATGTCGGTTGTAACCTGGAAAAGCTGGTTCTTTATTTCAAGGCTCTGAGAACGTGCCGTTATCATCTCGAGTCGATTGGTTTCACCGGCTTTGGCCCTTAATTCCGCCGCTCTGGAAAAGCCCGAATACAGGCTATCCTGATAAGAAAGCAATTTTTGTTTTGCCAGCAGGTAAACATACTGCCAGTAAACCTGCTTAACCTGTGTGGCTATATCAAGCTGAGATATTTTATATTGCCATTCACTGCTTTTAATATTTGCGCCGGCCAGTTTATATTTATTGAGATAAACCGTGGGAAATGCAAAGGATTGAGAAACAGTAATTCCATTGTCGTTGGAATATGAGTTAAACTGCCCGTACTGCCCGTCGATGGCAGTTTTTGGGAGATCAACCGCCGCCCCCCTAAGAGCTCTCTGCACATCTGCGGACAGGGCTGCAGATTTAACGGTCAGGCTGCTGTCGAGGGCCGTCTGAATAGCTTCATGCAAGCTTATAGTTCTGGTTTGCTGACCTTTAACAGTATTGAAAAAAGATAAGGTGCCCAGCAAGATCAAAATAAGAGCAATATTGCTGCCCCGTCTGCGATTGAATCTGATTTTCAGTCTCTTTGATGAAAAAATCATATAAAAAACAGGTAAAACAAACAAAGTAAGAAAGGTAGCCGTGATCAACCCCCCGATGACGACCGTTGCAAGGGGCTTTTGCACCTCGGCACCGGCTGAGGTTGACAGGGCCATCGGGAGAAAACCGAGTGATGCAACCGCTGCTGTAACTATTACCGGTCGCAGCCGGGTTTGCAGGCCCTTGAGCACACGCTCTTTGATATCTGTAATCCCCTCCTTCTCCAGCCGGTTAAACTCGGATATCAGTACTATTCCGTTCAGAACCGCCACTCCAAACAAGGCGATAAACCCGACTCCTGCGGATATGGAGAAGTTCATCCCGCGCAGCCACAGGGCGAAAATGCCGCCGATCGCTGACATGGGAACTGCCGAAAAGATGAGCAGCGACTGTTTCACGGAATGGAATGTGAAATAAAGCAGCACGAATATTAAAAGCAGCGCTACCGGCACCGCAATGGAAAGCCTCTGCTGCGCGGCCTGCAGATTTTTAAACTGTCCCCCATAAGATACATAATAACCGGTCGGCAGCTGAATTTTTTGATCGACCTGAGCAGTCACATCATTAATAACACTCTGAACATCACGGTTTCGTACATTAAATCCGATGGTGATCCGGCGCTTGGTGTTTTCTCTTGAAACCTGCGCCGGACCCGATTTTATTGAAATGTCGGCCAGCTGTTCAAACGGTATCTGCTGGCCGTTGGGAAGGGCCACCGTGAGGTTCTTTATATCATCCAGGTTCTTACGGTAATCTTTATCCAGGCGCACTACCAGTCCGAACCGTTTTTCTTCATCAAAGACCACACCGGCCTGACTACCGGCAAAAGCAGCACGCAACACCCGGTTGACATCGGCAATGGATAATCCATACTGAGCCAGCCGATCCCTGTTATACTCGACCTGCACCTGGGCCAGACCGGTAACTTTCTCAACATTAATATCCTGAACCCCCGTGATCGTCTGAATGATCTGTTCAACATCAGATGCCTTTTCAGCCAGGGTATTCAGGTCGTCTCCAAATATTTTAATTGCGATATCCTGCTTTGAGCCGGTCATTAATTCATTGAAGCGCATGGCTATGGGTTGTTGAAATTCAAATTTAACACCGGCCAGAACGACCAGTTTCTCCTCCATTTTCGCCACCAGTTCCTCGCGTGTGGTTGCCGAGGTCCACTCACTTTTATCTTTAAGCGTGATGACATAATCACCTGTTTCCATGGGCGTTGGGTCGGTTGGAATCTCGGCGGCGCCCATTTTGCATACCGCATGCTTCACCTCCGGGAAATTTTCAAGCAATATTTTATTGGCCATGATCACCTGATCAACGGTATTGGAGAGCGAGCCGCCCTGAAGGGTAATCACACTGGAGGCCAGATCGCCCTCCTCCAGCTGCGGGATAAACTCACCGCCCAGGCGGGTGAATGCAAACAGGCTGAAAATGAAAAGAGCGATTGCACCCAGCGAAACCATGATTTTGTTCCTGATGGCAAATCCGATGGCAGGAGTAAACGCTATTCGCATCCGGTTCATCAGCCAGTCGGAAAAGTTTGGTTTGTGACTGGTTTTTTTGCTTAAGAACAATGCCGAAGCCATTGGCACATAGGTAAGAGATAGTATCGCAGCACCCAGGAGGGCAAATGTAACTACCTGAGCCATAGGGCGAAACATTTTCCCTTCAATCCCAACAAGAGCTATTATCGGAAGATAAACGATCAAAATAATTATTTGTCCGAAAGTGGCCGAGCTCATCATCCGTTTCGATGAATCCAGCACATTTTCATCCATCTGCGCCTGCGTCAGCCGGGCCACGCCCTTAAGCTTATGTTTGCTCATAAAGATCCTGTGCACAACGCTTTCCACGATGATGACGGCACCATCCACAATCAGTCCGAAGTCGATGGCCCCCAGGCTCATCAGGTTTCCTGACACATGAAACAGGCTCATCATCGAAATGGCGAAAAGCATTGAAAGGGGAATAACCGAGGCAACGATGAGTCCGGCGCGTATATTCCCCAGCAGCAGAACCAGTATAAAGATGACTATCAGGGCACCTTCAATCAGGTTGCGGGAAACGGTACCGATCGCACGGCTGACCAGCTCTGAGCGGTTCAGGTAAGGTTCGATCCTGACTTCCTTTGGCAATGATTTCTGGATCGACTCGATCCGGGTTGCCACATTATCGATGACTTCATGAGCATTTGCACCTTTCAGCATCATCACCACCCCGCCGACCGCCTCGGTGGTATCTACCACGAATGCACCGTAGCGGGTGGCGCTGCCAAATTGGACCGTGGCTATATCCCTGATTAATACAGGAATACCGGAAGCGGTGGTTTTAACCACAATCTTTTCAATATCCCCGGTGGATTTAACCAACCCGATCCCGCGAATAAACCAGGCTGTGGGCTTTTTATCGATATAGGCACTGCCGGTATTTTCGTTATTATTTTCAAGTGCGGTAAAAATATCTGTCAGGGTTAGGTTCATACCCCGGAGCCGCTCAGGATTTACGGCAATTTCATACTGCTTTACAAATCCCCCGTAACTATTAATATCGGCAACGCCGGGTGTCCCGAGCATTTCACGGCGCACCACCCAGTCCTGTATGGTTCGGAGTTCCATAGCATTATATTTCTTTTCATACCCTTTGGCCACTGCCAGGTAATACTGGAATATCTCTCCGAGGCCTGATGAGATCGGTGCCAGGGATATCTGCGCCAGTCCGGCCGGGATCACCTCCTCAGCCTCTTTAAGCCTTTCGCTCAGCTGCTGCCTTGCCCAGTAAACATCAACACCATCCTCGAACACCACGGTTATCACGGAGAGCCCCAGCCGTGAGATCGACCGGAGTTCAATGATATCAGGGATATTGGCTACGGCAACCTCGATGGGGGCGGTAATAAAGCTCTCCACCTCCTGAACTGCCAGAGAGGGTGCAAGTGAAATAACCTGCACCTGGTTATTGGTTATATCGGGAATTGCATCGATGGGCAATTTAGTGAGGGAATAGCTTCCCCACCCGATCAATACCAGTATGAATAATCCGATAATGAATTTATTCTTTATCGAAAATGAGATTATTCGATTAATCATGAGTTGCAATCAATTAAAATAAAACGGGAGATCGGGATAGCTGATTATCCCGGAGATGGAAAAAAAGCAGGAGGTATCAGCCTATTGACGGGGGGCCGCGAAGAAAATTTATTGCAGGGCTGATCCTGCAAAGGGCGTCGTCGGTAATACAATTGAGATAATCATATTCAATCCATTTCAGCGGGCATACAATCTGAACATGATCAGATCCGGCAGCCGTTATCAGTATTTTATACAGATCTATAGTGAATTCCGGATTAAAACAGCAGGCATCATGATGACCTGCAGGAGGATTGTTGTTCAGGTTCAGCAGATAGCGGGCAGCATCATCGTTCAGGTGATTAGCGCAGCAAATTTCAACCGGGCTGGCGTGATGGTGGTGAGGAATGGAATTATGAGCCAGTATGGTAAGTATTGGCAAAAGCAATAGGACCGGCAATAATTTCTGACCTGAGCGTATCATAAGCAGATTGATGCGGACAAAGGTAGTAAAAAAAGGGAGGAAATGTCGGGTGTCGGGTATCGGGTATCAGGTATAGGGTATCGGGTATCGGGTGTCGGGTATCGGGTATCGGGTATCGGGAACTAAAAAGGACGGGCCGGCATTTTAGCCGGCCCATCACTTGTCACTTGTCACTTGTCACGGTTGGCGAGGAGCCCCCGGCCTTCGCCGGGGTGACAACGCTTCGAGGGATATTAACTAGTACGTCCTGGTAATCACAATCTTACCGTATAAAATCTGATTCGAGGTTTTTAAACG
>JAPLDV010000333.1 GCA_026391235.1 Bacteroidia bacterium
GATTGTTCACATCAGGTTTTGGCAGGATAACAGGAAGATTGACAGGCATAATGGTATAAATATGATTCTGGGTCATTCCCATGAATAACCAATAGTCAAAGCTTTTCTGAGCATTCACTGCGAGCGCAACAGAAATCATCCCGGTGATTAAGAGTGCTTTCTTCATTTCTGGTTGATTGCTGGTGATATCTATTGATTATCCCCTAACAATAACTGCCAGGGCGCAAATATAGTATAAAATACAAAGGTTTTTTAGTGCATTTGCATGACAGGTGGCTCACCTGTGAATTTATACCTGCTGCTAATTTCTTCTGTCAGCACCCCACATCAGTTTGGTTCGCAGGGTGTGATAAAAGTTATGCTCCCTTAGCCGGATGGTCTTTATGCAAAACGGGGCTTTGAATATGGTGAGCTCAAGCCGGTCTTCAATAACGGCAGAACGCGAATCAGCCGAAACGAGGAGGTTCCCGCTACGGCTTTCAATTCGGAGGGTAAGCTTCATGGAATCCTTATAAACCAATGGCCTCACAGTCAGGTTATGCGGTGCAATCGGAGAAAGTATAAAATTATTTGTATCAGGTAAAACCAGCGGCCCCCCAACACTCAACGAATACGCAGTTGATCCAGTCGGCGTTGCAACAATCAGCCCATCAGCCCAGTATATATTCAGAAATTGTCCATCCAGGAAGGCGGTTATTTTGATCATAGATGAATCATCACGCTTATGTACAGTGATCTCATTCAATGCAAAATTAAAATCTCCGAATAAAGGCTGATCGCAATCCAGCTGAAGAAGTACCCGTTCATCAAGCCCTGCCTTATTTTGCATAACTGAATCCACCGCTACAGCGATCTCATCCTGCGAGATATCAGCCAGAAAACCAAGCCGCCCGCTGTTTATACCCGTCAGTGGAATGGGAAGATCCCTTACCAGGGTAACCGCTTCAAGGAATGTCCCGTCACCACCAACACTGAACATCACCCCCTGCAAGCCTTTTAAATCCTCATAAGTTTGAAAGGTTCCCCAAAAGGGATATTTTTCATCGTTCCATGAATCAATGAATATTTTTAAAGGACTAAAAATCATTACCTTAACATCATATTTATGCAACCTGTTCAATAACAGGCGGAAAGGAACCCTGAACCCATCCTCAAATTCTCTGCCGAATAAGAATATCTGCTTCACAACCGGCTTAGTTTTCATATCCCTTTTAAATATTCATGTATTTCATTAACTCCTCATATCTCGATCGGTAAAAATCGTCCAACTGGCTGTTAGCCAGGAAATAAGACTTTACTGTATAACCGTACCGATCAAATGAGCGCATCATTGAGCTGGTTTCCTGAGTGTTGACCTTGATGGTGACCTCAAGTTCCCGGCCATTCGGATCAGGAATCGCATACAGACTGATAATCTTCGCATTATTATCCTCGATAATCCTCGACAACAGGGTTGGAGAGTAATCCTGCAGAGCAAGGCTCAGGACTAGTATTGCTCCAGGCTGACCAGCCGCGGTTAGTTTACTGAAGTTCTTTACCAGCAATGGCAATGTTATGCTGCCTGTATATTCCTTCTCTGGTGTTACTACCGGTACAAGGGTCAGCTCATAACGCGAAACCAGATCAATAACTTCGTAAACATGCTGATTTTCAATGACTGAAACAGCTAACAGACTCATTAAATGTTTACTTAGGAGTTGGCTTGGGTCGGCAAACTCTCTGATGACTATTTCTGATACCAGGCCAAGATAATCCGCCTGATCAACAACAGGAAGGTGAGCAACCTTGTATTCCGCCATCAGTTCAATGACCTGACTCAAAGTATCAGATCCTTTTACAGGAGGGATAAGGTTGGAAACCAAGTCTTGGGCCAGCATATCGGCAGATAATTCGTAATTTTGTTCTTAATAATTAAACCCGGACACGATGACCAGATTAAGCGTAAATATAAATAAAATTGCCACACTCCGGAATGCCAGAGGAGGTAATGTTCCCGATGTTCTGCAAGCCGCCGTAGATTGCGAACGCTTCGGGGCTCAGGGAATTACAGTACATCCCCGTCCGGATGAACGACACATCCGTTATCAGGATGTACTGGATCTCAAACCATTGATAAAAACCGAATTTAATATTGAAGGATATCCCTCTGAATCTTTCATTCAGCTGGTTACCAAGATAATACCAGCACAAGTTACCTTGGTCCCTGATGCTCACGATGCAGTAACTTCAAACGCTGGCTGGAACACGGTTAAATATCATAACTTCCTTAAAGAGGTTGTTGCCCGATTTCACGAGAAAGGAATCCGGGTTTCGATATTCGTTGATGCTAATCCTGAGATGATCAGATATGCGGCCTTAATCGGTGCAGAACGGATCGAACTGTATACCGAACCTTATGCCAGTCTTTTCCCGAAAAATCCTGATGAAGCAATCAAACCGTTTGTCGAAGCAGCCCACGTGGCATCCGGATACAAGCTGGGATTAAATGCCGGTCATGATCTAAGCCTGGAAAACCTTGAATTCTTTCATAAAAGAATTCCCAGGTTACTGGAAGTAAGTATTGGCCACGCACTGATTTCCGATGCTCTCTATTTTGGCCTCGAAAATTCCATCATGATGTACCGGGCTAAGCTTGAGGGCTGACAACCGAAGGGCGTGAAACGTGAAACGTTAAACGTGACGCAAAAGAGTGACAAGTGAGGGATGACCGTTGTCGGTTGTTGGTTATCAGTTGGCTTGCTTTCCGGTTAACTGATAACTGACAACTGACAACTGATAACTGATAACATCTTAGCCCAGCAACTCCCTTTTTATCACCGCCGCAAATACCGCCGGCTGCTCCGTATGGAGCCAGTGCCCTGCATTCTTGATTGTCTCAATCTGTGCGTTAGGAAATAATTGGCGAATCATGACAATATCCGTCTCCCGTATATATCCCGAATTTTCCCCACGTATAAAAAGAACCGGAAACTGGTTAAAAATCTTGCCTTCGGCCAGAAATGATTCAAGCCCCTCCGAAAGGTTATCAAGGTTTCGCAGCAATGCCGGGAGGTTCAATCGCCAAACGTATCCGGATCCGGGCTCCTTTTCAATATTTTTCAGTAAAAATTGCCTCAACTGTTTGTCGGGCAACCGATTCTCAAGCTGCCGGTCAATATCCCCCAGTCCCGTAACATTAGTAAAATCAACTGATAACATCGATCCAATAACCATTGAATGAAAAGCTGAATGGCTATGATCCAATGCGTTATCCAGATAACTCCTCGGGCTGATGTCTGCAATAATCAGGCGACTGACCCTTGATGGATGCCGGGCCGCAAACCACATAGCCGCTTTTCCGCCCATGGAATGGCCCAGGATGACCCCATTGCTCAATCCATAATCATCCATCATTTCCAGCAAATCTGCAGCAAGTGTTTCGTAGTTGTGATGGTCTGAATGCGGGGACCTGCCATGATTTCGCTGGTCAACAAGGAAAACTTCGCAAAGGCCGGAAAGACTCCTGGCGATCGTGAGCCAATTATCGCCCGAACCATACAGACCGTGCAGAATTATGAAAGGATGCCCTTTCCCCAAACGCTGGACATGAAGTTTCATAGGCTATTCCGATAAATGTTCACGAAAGTTGTTTTTCCGCTTCCGGTTCCACCTGCAATACCAACGATTAACATAATTTGCTGAAGATTCAGGAGGTAATTGTATATTTACCGATTAAGTCTTTCCAAAAATGATCCGACACATCGTTCTCTTCAAAATAAAGAATTTTTCTTCAGAATCCGAAAGAAACGAAGCTTTAGAAAACGTATTGGTCACGTTCCGGTCACTGATTGGCCAGATTCCGCAGATCAGGCAATACCGGGTGGAACCAGATTGCGTGCATGAACCCTCCTCATTCGATGTGATCATTGACAGTGCTTTTGATACTCTGAATGACCTGAAATCCTACCAGGCGCATCCTGCTCATATCGATGCCGTGGCTTTGAATAAACAGTGGTCGGTAGGTAAAATTGTATGCGATTATTTCTTCGAAAACCATACCTGAACCAACAACCGGAACTAAATCAAAAATTATGCTATATCCTTTACGCTTTAAGCCGATTTACCAGTACCGATTGTGGGGTGGAAGCAAATTAAGAGATGTTCTGGGGAAGAAAGATGCACCTGATATGACTGGGGAAAGTTGGGAAATATCCGGAGTCGAGGACAACCAATCTGTTGTAAAAGAAGGCTTTCTGGAGGGTAATGACCTTCAGGAGCTGATCGAGGTTTACATGGGAGATCTGGTTGGTGATACTGTTTATGAAAAACATGGAACCGAATTTCCACTGTTGATTAAACTGATCGATGCACACGATGTCCTGTCGGTTCAGGTTCATCCTGATGACATTCTCGCTGCACAAAGGCATCACGCGTATGGGAAAACTGAGATGTGGCATGTGATCCAGGCTGATCCCGGTTCTGTTATTTATACCGGTCTTAACAGGGATATTAGTCGCGAAGAATTTCTTACCCATGTCGAGCAAAAGGAAATCCAGAAAGTACTTAATATTGAATCCGTTAAAGATGGTGATGCGTTTTTCATACCAGCCGGCCGTGTTCATGCAATTGGTGCAGGGATACTTTTAGCCGAAATCCAGCAAACCAGTGATATTACCTACCGGATATTCGACTGGAACCGTTTGGAGAAAAATGGCAGGCCCCGGACTTTACACACCGATATGGCCATTGATGCTATAGATTTCAAACATTACCCAAGCTATCGGAATGATTATCTGGCTTATACGAATCGCCCATGCCCCATTGTCAGCTGCCCGTATTTTACCGTCAATCTCATTTGGTTTTGCCGGCCGGTCGAACGCGACTATCTCGACATTGATTCTTTTATTATTTTCATATGCCTCCAGGGCTCATTCCTGCTGAATTATGGACAGGATAACCCGATGCTGGTAAAAACGGGCCACACGATTCTTCTACCTGCCATCTTCAAGGATGTTATTCTTGAACCCCGCGGGGAGACCCGGATACTGGAAGTTTATATTGACAACCCAAAGGCTTCAACGTCGATTTAAAGTGAAACCGGACACGGCTATTAGAACAGTTACCTTTATCAGTGCCGGAAATGATCCCGGAAAGTGACCAAGCCCTGAC
>JAPLDV010000930.1 GCA_026391235.1 Bacteroidia bacterium
GTTCCAGAGAGCAGGATTATCTTTTTTCAACTTATCCAGTTTTTGCTAGATCGCAAAAAACTGTTGATTACTCCAATCAATCGGATCCTTCTCAAAAAACTTCAGCCTTTTAGTTGAGCCGGCTTCCTGGCCGCTGTAAACCAGTGGCATACCGGGTATAGTATAAGTAAATACAGTCATAAGGTCGGTGGCTTTACCCATTCGCTCCCATTCCGTTCCGTTCCAGGAGTTTTCATCATGATTTGATGTGAAATAAATCCGGATATCATTGGTGTTCCAATCTTTGGACGCACGCTCGAAATAGGCATCTATATCAGCAACATTTTTTTTCCCCTGTGCAACCTGGTTCATGATATGATGTAACTCCCAGCCATAGGAAATATCCATTGATTTCTCATGAAGAAAACGCTGCTCAGCTTCAGCAAGCAACAATATATCCGGCTTTACTTTCTGAAGTGAAGGCCTGACTTCATTCCAGAAATCCACCGGCACCTGATGTGCAACATCATATCTGAACCCGTCCAATTTGGTTTCAGCCAGCCAGTATTTCATGGTCTCAATCATATAATCACGCAATGGCCTCTGACTGTAATCAAATTTTACAACATCAGTCCAGTCCCACGGTGAAAACATTTTTCCCAGACTGTCTTTGGCATACCATTCGGGATTTGAAGTGACCAACGGATTATCCCATGCAGAATGGTTAGGTACCCAATCAATAATGAGATACATACCCAGATCATGCGTTTTCTTTACCAGGGCTTTAAAATCCTCCATGGTGCCAAATTCCGGGTTAGTATCTTTATAATCCTTAACGCTGTAATAGGAACCAAGAGGTCCTTTCCGGTTAATCTCCCCGATTGGATTAACAGGCATAAGCCAAAGGATATCCACGCCAAGTTCTTTCAGCCTCGGAAGCTTTTCTGAAAAAGCATTAAAAGTTCCTTCGGGGGTATATTGACGAATATTTACTTCATACATGACAGCTGATTTTATCCAATCCGGATGCACAACGGAAGTAAACGGACCCTGCTGAACAGGAGCGACCTGTTTGGTTCTACATGATGTGCTGATAACCAACAAGATCGGTAAAATGATAGCAAGTGAAGACCTTTTCATTTACAATGAGTTTTAGTTCGACAACAAATATCAACGAGCGACTAAAAATAGTCTTATTTTGGGAAGCCTGAAAGAGTAACCAATTTTGAAAATTGAAACTTACCAATGGAATATGATTTTATAATAATGGGATCCGGCTTCGGAGGCTCGGTTAGTGCGCTGCGATTGGTTCGCAAGGGCTATAAGGTTCTCGTGGTTGAACAGGGAAGAAGGTTCACTGAAAAGGATTTCCCAAAGCGGAATTGGAACATCAGAAAATGGTTGTGGGTTCCCGGACTCCGGTTTTACGGTTTTTTCCGAATTGCGCTGTTTCGTCACATTACGGTCCTGGCTGGAACCGGCGTGGGGGGGGGCTCTCTGGTTTATGCCAACACCCTGCCGGTCCCTAAAACTGTTTTTTTTAATAGCGGATCATGGAAGAATCTTCTGGATTGGGAAACGGAACTTGCTCCCTATTATCAGATAGCCCGGGAGATGCTGGGAGTAGCGCAAAATCCGAAGTTTGGGCCGGGCGACTATGCTCTGGGCCAACTTGCTGAATCGATCGGCAAAAAGGAACACTTTTCAGCTACAAATGTTGCGGTTTTCTTTGGAGAGCCGGAGGTAAAGGTGGCTGACCCTTATTTTAAAGGCGACGGACCCGATCGCGAGGGTTGCCGTTTTTGCGGAGGCTGTATGGTGGGTTGCCGGTACAATGCGAAAAACTCTCTGGATAAAAACTATTTGTATCTCGCAGAAAAAGAAGGCGTTGTAGTTATTCCCAGTACTCAGGTGCTGAGCGTAATTCCTCTTGGAAACCGAGGGAATCAGGGTTATGAGATAGTCACCAGGCGAATCGGTGGGATAAAAAAAAGCAGGCTACGCACCAAGTCCTTTATTTTTTCGGGTGGAGTGCTAGGAACGGTCCCCCTTCTCCTCAAACTAAAAGAAACCACTCTGCCGGATTTGTCAGATAGGATCGGAGCACACGTGCGCACCAATAATGAGGCACTTATAGGTGTAGTTAGTGGTGATAAAACAATAAAATTCTCTGAGGGAATTGCTATCGGTTCAATTGTCAGTACCGATGAGAATAGTCATCTCGAACCTGTCAGATATCCGTCAGGTTCGGGATTCTGGAGGTTACTGATGGCTCCGATGATTTCAGGTAAAACACTTATTGGTAGGATATTGCGCATTTTTGCTGATCTGGCTTTGCATCCCTTGGCAAATGCGAAAGTGTACTTTACGCGCCATTGGGCCGACCGCACCCAGATTCTGCTTTTCATGCAAACCATCGATAGCACCCTGAATCTCAAAAGAGGTTTTTTAGGTGTTAAAACAGGTGTCGAAGAGGGTGTCCCACCATCGGCATTTATTCCTGAGGCGCAGGAGCTTGCCAGAAGATATGCCAGATTAATCAACGGTAAACCCTTAGTGCTACCTACCGAATCGCTTTTTGGAATCCCGACAACAGCGCATATCCTGGGCGGCGCTTGCATGGCTGAAACCAGGGAGGATGGAGTCATTGACAAGGATCACAGGGTTTTTGGATACGATAATCTTTATGTCATAGACGGCTCAGCCATCTCTGCCAATCCAGGGGTAAATCCGTCTCTAACTATTTCTGCGCTTGCTGAGAGGGCCGCAGGCCTGATCGTCGAGAATACCTGTAGAGACGCATAAATGCGTCTATCGCATAATTGCGTCTTTGATTGGTTCAAAAACTATAGATCCAATATTACCTTGCCTTTTTTAGGCATTGCCCGGTAAATAGTTTCGGCATCCCTGTAATTAATCACCAACTTAAGTGTTGGCCGGTAGGTTACCGGAGTTTTCTTTAGGATGCTTTTCGAAACATCTTTGATAAACTGGAACCGCTCATCGAATTCAAACCAGAATTTTGGCCAGTACTGCGGAATGGAATCAGGCATCTGTCCCGTAAACTGAACCTTGATGCCATGATTCAGATATAACCGGTAAATAACCGGATCAGGCAACTGGACAGTCTCTTTCTTGTTTTTCCGGCTCTTAGCTGTATCCTTGGGGGCGGGGATTTCTTCAGTGGCATCTGCTGGCACGACCGGAGGCGCAATGATCTCTTTAAACCGGTCTTTGAAAATAGTAGATTCATCCTTCTGGATGGTCAACGGAGCATGAAACATAAGGTATTTCTCGGCCGGACCGAGGTTTTTTAGAAAATGGCTGACATTATAATCCAGGATTGGTGTCTGGCTTAAAACGATTCCTTTGATTTCAAGGTACACCATTTTATCTTTTAAGCTGATCCTGAGGCCGATTGAATCGTCATTTGACATCAACACACGGGCCTCCAGATTGGTCCTTTTCTCTAACAAATCTTCAGGATAGGTCTTTACTATCTGATTATTTCCAAGATCCGCGGTTTCACGTTTGAATTCTTCAAGATATTTTTTTGGAGCTTTCATGGCACCGAGGTACAAAAGCGTCAAAGCCCCCAAAATCAACACGGCCAGGATCAGGGCGATTATTTTAAGTGCTTTCAAGGTTGAGTATTAATAGATTATAACTTTTGAACCAATCTGCAAAGTATTGTAAACTGCCTCAAGATCATCATCTCCTAATCTGATGCAACCATGGGTCACAGGTTTTCCCATTAATCTTTTCCATATCGTTCCGTGAACCATGTAACCATTGCCTATTTCCAGTTTATAGGCGCCTAATGTAGTACCGTCAAACCGCGAAGGATCTCCAGGAGGCGGGATGGGTTCTCCATTTTCAATGAAATCCCAGTCAGGTCGTGCCCAAACCGGATTGGGCACTTTACGGAGAACAGTATGAACTCCCCTGGGACTTTTGAAATACGTTTTTTTCTTGCCGTATATCAATACCTCGTTTTTACCGGTGGAGCATAAGCCCTGCCTGATCATTTTATTACCGCTATAGAGGTAAAACTTATTCTCAGTCGAATTGACTATCAGATAGGGGCCCTGGTTGTTGAGCTTATCTACCTTCTTATCAAGGGCAATAAGATCTTTATTTATCTTGGAAATATCCGCTGCATTAGTCTGGTTCAGAGTCAGATTGCGGTTTTT